>NZ_DATNJW010000039.1:0-7188 GCF_035603715.1 Mycobacterium sp.
AGCGTCTTTGGCATGCCCCCAATCGAATTCGTCCAGCTGGTCGCCGATCTGGGCTGCCGTTACATCACGACCGGGATGGTCGGGTTTGCTCCCATCAAAGCTCTTGATTACCAACCGTATTCGCTGCGCGACGATCCCCAACTCCGTGAGGACCTGCTCGCGGCGATGGAAGACCACGACGTGTCGATCTCGCTGGGGGAGGGTCTGCTCATCGCACCGGGCGTCGATGTTCGCTCCTACGCCGACGATCTCGACATCATGGCCGAGCTGCGGATCCCGCGAATCAACACCGTCAGCTTGGAACCGGATCGCGCACGCACCTTCGACGAGCTGGCCGCTCTGACTGCACTGGCCGCCGAACGGGGTATCGCCACGTGCGTCGAACCCGTTGTCGGCCTTAGCATCGCAGACCTACCGTCGGCCCTGGCCGCCGTCGAGTACGTCGACAGAGACGAGATCAGTCTGCTCATCGACACGATGCACGTGGCACGCTTCGGCGCTACTGCCGACGATCTTCGGTCGGTGCCTGCTCAGCGCATCGGTTACATCCAGTTGAGCGATACCACACTGCAGCCCAGGATGAAGATTTACGCCGAGGAAGCCATGTACGAACGGATGACGCCCGGCGAAGGGGAGCTGCCGCTGGCCGACATGCTCGCGGCCCTGCCGGATGATCGCGTCGTCGGCTTGGAGGTACCGATGCGTTCTCGCGCGGAGGCCGGGGTCAGCGCACACGACCGGTTACTGCCATGTGTCAACAGCGCCCGGGCCCTGCTGGCTGGTGCTCACGAAACCCGTTGAGTTTCAGCCACCTAAGCCTTTTTTGATCGCATCGTCTTGCTTCTGGCCGACCTCGGTGACGAATTCCGGCGGTGCCAGTGCAAAGGACGGGCCCTCGAACTCCAGGGTGACCATTGCGTTGCCCTCGGTGAACAGCAACACCGTCACTCCCTTGGAGTGGTCCTGCGGCAACCCCGAGATCGTCACGCCGCCGACCCCGACTTCAGCGTTCAATGCCTTGGTGCGGAGCGTTTCGCGATGCAGCGCCTTGGCCGAATCCAGCGCCGTGGCGGTCGCCTCCGCGTCCGGCAGGATCTGAATGGTGTCGATGATCGTGTGGCTGTGATCTTGGTCAGTGAAGGTGATCAATGCGCCCTTTTGGCCGTTCGGATCTTTGGTCGCCGGGCCGGCAGTAAACGCATCGGGTGCGTTGATGTCACTCGCCTTGATCAGCAGCTGGGTGTAGTCGGTGATCGCAGCATGGGTAGAGGTGCTGGATCCCGAGGTCGGCGTCGACGATTTCGAATGGCTGCTGCAGCCGGCGACCGACATCCCCACTAGCGTCGTCACGACGGCTGCCGTGGCCATCACCGTCCGGGGGATCCTCATTGCACCGTGCTCCTTACTCTAGGTAACGGCAACGGTATCCCACGGTGACGTGGCGCGCCGTCAGTCAGCTGGTTTAACGAGCACCAATAGCCCGCCTCAGCTAGAACAGTCCGGTCCGGCGAGTATTCCGCAGGTCGAAAGATCTTGGCTGACAGTAACTTTCAGCTAGACCGCGACGACGCCTTCGCGCGCGTACAGCCCGCTCCCGGTGATAAACGGCAGATCCAACGTCGTCCGGATCCCGGGCGGAGCGGCAAGCACAGCCGGGATGGCGTTGACGATCCGGCCGGCCGCACCCGCGATCGCCGCCTGGTTGTGGTCGCCGTAGCGGCTGCTCGGAACGATGTCGACGGCGTATGACGGCTCGCCGGTGATCTCGACACGATACGAACCGCCGCCCGAAGCCGGTTGCTGCCAGTCGGGCCGCAAGTCCGGCCGTAGCCGGGTGATGTGCTCGATGACGATCGCCGGATGCCCCTTGACCATGCCGCGAATCTCGAACTGCAGCGCGGCCAACGTGCCTTTGGCGACGTGGCCCACGGCGATATCGAAGTCCTCCGGCGCCGGCTCGCGTTGGTAGGACTCAGTGATCTCGTCGACCTCGATACCCAGACCGGCCGCCAGCTGTCTGATCGCGGTACCCCAGGCGATGCTGAGCACGCCCGGCTGTAGCAGCATCGGAATCTCGTCCATGGGCCGGGCGAATCCCATGTAGTGCATGACCTCCGCGCCGTCATAGCTGGCGTAATCGTGGATCTCCATGCAACGCACCTGCTCGATCCGTTGGCAGGTGCTTGCGAGGGCGAACGGGATCAAATCATTGGCAAATCCGGGGTCGACGCCGCTGATGAATAGGCTTGAATTGCCCTGCTGAGCAGCATCTTCCACACGAGCGATGTACTTCTCCGGCATCACCCCCCACGGGTACTGCAGCAGCCCGGGTGATGACCCGACGACATTGATACCGGAGGCGAGAATGCGCATGACATCGACCATCGCTTCCGGCAGCCGGGTGTCACCCATCGCGCAGTACACGACGCATTCGGGTCGGGTCGCGAGCAAGGCATCGAGATCGTTGACCGCCGTGATGCCGGTGGAGACATCCAGGCCGGCGAGTTCGCCGGCCTCCTTGCCGACCTTCTCGGCTGTCGAGACGCACACCCCAGTCAGTTCGAACTGTGGACTGGTGACGAGTTGAATCAACGCCAGCCGACCGACGTTCCCCGTACCGACGTGGGCGACCCGGATCGCCATAGATGTCCTCCGTCAATGGATGCGAGCGACAAACCGACCTCGACGCTAGTCCACGGCGAATGCCGGCGCGACGAATCGTTGCACTATCTCGCGTTCGGTGGCGGTATCCCCGGCGGGCCAATACAGCAGCGACATCACCACCCGGACCACCCATTGCGCGGCCTGCGGGTCTCGATCGGTCAACCCCGTGAGCTCGGTGGCGAAGCCGGCCAGCAGCGGGGACCCGGTGAGCCATACGACGTCGTTGGCCCGGATGGAGTTGAACATGAGTTGGCCTGCGGGATCGGCCCGGATCAATTTGAGCGCGACCGTGATCGCGGTGACGACCCGCTCCGGCCCACGCAGATTTTCGACGGTCTGACGGACGGTTTCGACGATCCGGGCCGCGGAGCGGGCGACCACCGCGTCACGAATTTCGGCCTTGCCGCCGGCGTATCGGTAGATGGTGGCCCGAGAACAGTGCACACGCGCCGCCAGTGTCTCGATGTCGAAGGCATCCGGCCCCTCTCGGGTGATGAGGTCGGTGGCCACGTCGTAAATGCGCTCGGCCGCGGCCTTGCGGCGGTCGCCGCCCACCACCCAGTCGTCACGGGGCATTGCCGGGCCTCCTGACGCCGGAGAATATCCAGCCATCCATTCTCTAATTTGAGACAAAAGTCGAAATTATTCTCAGTGTAGGCGCAGGTACGGCGGCTGTGTGAGACGAACCCCGGCGATGGGTGTGCACGCTCGGTTTTCGACTTCGACCCGCACCATTGACGGTGCCGCCGCTGCCCACCCAACCTGGACAAATGACGGTCTGCGATCCGATCGAGCTGTTCGACGCTGATTCCCTGCAGGATCCCTACCCGCTCTATGAACGGTTGCGCGCAGCTGGACCGGTCGGCCAGATCGGTGAGTCGGAGTTCTATGCGGTGTCCAGTTGGGACGCGGTTGTCGACGTCATCACCCGTGTCGACGAGTTCTCGTCGAATCTGACCGCCACCATGGTGTACCAACCAGAGGGCACGATCACGCCTTTCACCATGGCGCCCCTCGGCGATCCGTCGCACGCATTAGCCGTCGCCGACGATCCGGCGCACGCTTTACACCGCAAACTGCTGCTCCCTCACCTGGCGGGCAAGAAGATCCGCGCACTGGAAGCCTTCGTCGCCGACACTGCCGACAGGCTATGGATCGATGGCCTGCGCGCCGGGCGCACAGAATGGATGAGCGCCGTGGCCAACCGGCTGCCGATGATGGTGGTTGCCCGGCTGATTGGTGTGCCCGAGGCGGATGTCGACAAACTTGTCGAGTGGGGATATGCGGGCACCCAGCTGCTCGAGGGACTGGTCTCAGCCGACCAGCTCGCCGCCGCGGCCGCGTCGGTGATGGAGCTCGGCGGCTACATCACCGATCATTTCGCCCGGGCTGCCGCCGACCCGCAAGACAACTTGCTCGGCGACCTCGCCGCCGCCTGCGCCGCAGGCGAATTGGACAACGTCGTAGCCCTCTCAATGATGATCACGCTGTTCGCCGCTGGTGGCGAGTCCACCGCCTCATTGCTCGGCAGCGCCGCGTGGATATTGGCCTCACGGCCCGACGTTCAGCGGCAGATCCGCGAGAACCCGGAACTGCTGGGAGCTTTCATCGACGAGACGCTGCGGTATGAGCCGCCCTTTCGTGGCCATTACCGGCACGTCACTGTCGACACCGTCCTCTGCGGCACCGAACTGTGCGCAGGATCGCGCCTGCTGCTGTTGTGGGGTGCCGCCAACCGGGATCCCGCTCACTTTCACGCACCCGAGGAGTTCCGGCTCGACCGCGCCGGCGGAAAAGGGCACATCACCTTCGGGAAAGGAGCGCACTACTGCGTCGGCGCCGCGCTCGCGCGCCTGGAAGCCACGGTGGTGCTGCGTCGGCTGCTGGACAGCACCACTGTGATCGACGTCGCCGACGTAGGGCGTTGGCTCCCGAGCCTTTTGGTCCGTCGGCTCGAAAGACTCGAGCTGACGGCGGGTATCGCGGCCTAGCTCAGTTGCCGAAACCGTGTTGCGGTGCCGCGGGTTGGACGGCCGCTCCTTGCAGACGGCTTGCCGCGAAATCCACACCCTGGGAAATCACGCTTCCGTCGTCGGCATAGGTGTTATGTGCCGCGAAGTTCACCCCGTCAGAGCAGACCGGATCCTCGACGGCGCACACCTGGATGGTTTTCGCCTGATAGAGCGGCCCGATGACCAGTTTGGGCTGGCCGAGAAAGTTCATCGCGCGCACATTTGGCGTGCCGAAGAGCACGACCGCAGCGACGTGGTTGGCCACCGCAGGGTCCAACGGCTTGGGGATCGTCGCCGGGTCGACGTCTTGCGGCACCGAGTCGGGGACGGCGGGTGAGGTGACGAAGCCCGCGACCGCCGCGCCCTGCGAGTAACCGCCAAGCACGATCTTGGTATTGGGGCAGGTATTGACCTCGTTGATGACGTGCGACCCGGCATCCCGGATGCCGTCGAGTCCGGTCGACCACTGGTCGCTGGCCGGGTAGTTGACCGGGTAGACGTCCATCGACTTGCCGCCCAAGCGGCCGCGGAGCGCGTCGACGAAGGCTTGGCCGGTGGGGCCGAGACCCGGGTCCTCACCCGTACCGCGGGCGAAAACCACCTCGGTATCGGGACATGGCTGGGCGGACGCTGAGGGGATAGTTGCCGCAGGCAAGACCGAAGCACTAAGGCCCCAGGTTGTGATTACCGCGGCACCGATTAGGGAGGGGAGGCGACGGAGCATCATGGGGGTCAAGATTCCCACACAAATGCTTGTCCAAACTAAGAATTTTCTGGGCATCACCTGAACGATAAGGCACACCTGCGTACCCCCGCCAACGGAGAGTCAGGACGGCGCGTCGACGCTGGTCGGCGCGTCACTCAACTTGACCAGTCGCACGTCCGGCCGAACCGGAACCTCATCAGCGAGAAACCACCGGAAGGCGAGGTTCCCGCGGGGATAGTCAAGCGTGGTCAGGGAATTCGGATGTCCTGTCACTCCGCGGGATATGACGATCGTCACCGTGCCATCCGCATCGAGCACAGCACTGCGGCCGTTGATCGAGCAACGCGCGTCGGTGACGCCATGCGTGGCCATGAACTGGTTCCACACCACCAGATTCCAGAATCGACAGGGTGGGGGCCGGTGAGTGATGACAAGCGCCTCGTCCTCGTCGAGCACGAAACTGCCATAGGAATAGCAGGCGTCGCGGGCTGACCACCCGAAATTGGCGTCCGGCACTTGGTAGGGCTCGGCGAATTGGTTTGCTGCATGAGCGATCTCGTGGCCGAGCGCATGCGAATCGTCAACTCGCGCACCCACAGCCAGCGGCACGATTGCGAACATCGTGCGCATCCAGGCCGCACTTGCCCGAATCTTTGCCGCGGTCTCGGCGTCCCCGTGTCGAATGGGGTCGGGCTCATCGAGTGCCTCGATGTGCCAGTTGACCGCGCGCCCGGTCAGGGGATCGGCCTGGTAGTCGCGAGTCATCAGCACTGCCGCGTCCGGCGTCGGGCCGAGTTCGAACGCGAAGTTACCCGCGGCGTCGATGTCCAGGTCGTCGTCACGCACGATTGCCACGATGCGGTCCGACCACGCCCCCGGCGATGGTTCGTTGTAGGCCGTCAGCGAGAAGTAGACGCTGTCGCCACGGTTGCCGCTGATCCGATAACGGCGCGCGGGATCGACCGGACAGATGTAGTAGTAGGCATCGGTGTTGTCGCCTCCCCATCGCCGGTCGCGCCGGAACGGGGTGTTGACTTCCACGAACATCGGCCGGCTCGGCTCGCCGAACAAATAGGTGTCGAATGCGACGCCCAGCGTGGTCGCAAGCATCCGGTAGCCGTCGGCAATCTGCCGGTCGTCGGTGACGGCGCGCTCACCGTCTAGGAATGAGCGATCCAGCCCACCCAAGGTGTCCAGTAGCTCACGCCATGCGGCGGTGGACTCGTGCTCGCTGTCGGTCATGCGCTGATTCCTCTCGTTATCAGTGCGGCGGTGCGGTCGACCCAGGAACCATCAAGCGCATCCCCACGGGTGAGCAGCGCCAGAAAGGTGGTGCCGGCGACCACCTCGACCATCTCCGCAGCGGTGATGTCGGGCCGTGCCTCGCCACGTTCGACAGCGTCTGCCAGGCGGTCGGTCAGCCCGTGCGAAAGGATGTCGCCGAAGCGCTCCAGCAGAGCCGAGTGCAGCGTCAGATCGGCGGCCATCTCGCCCACCAGGCCCGGCAGGGCGGCCCGCGCAGCCGGGGTGGTCAAAACGTCCGCCGTGCGGCGGACCATTTCACGCACATCCCCGGCCAACGATCCGGTGTCTGGAAGCACGGTGGCGTCGCCGATCGGGAAAACCGCCTCGTGAACGAGGTGCGCCTTGCTGGGCCAGCGCCGGTAGATCGCCGGTTTGCTGGTGCCGGCCCGCCGTGCGATCGCATCGACCGACAAGTCGGCGTAGCCGGTTTCGGCGAGCAGTTCGACAGTCGAGCGCATGACCGCGCCATCGATGCGTTTGTCGCGGGGGCGGCCAAGCTCT
>NZ_DATNJW010000040.1:0-5542 GCF_035603715.1 Mycobacterium sp.
CGACCGGCGAGAGGAGATCGCCGAACTTCGAGCGGCGGTGGAAGAGGCCGGACGGGCCGGCGGAGGATGCACGCTGCTCAGTGGAATCTCGGGGGTAGGCAAGTCGACGCTGATGCAGGCCTTCGGGGCAGAGATCTCCCGCCGCAACTGCGTGTTTGCTTACGGGAGATACCGACATGGCGCGGCGGCACCGTACTCGGCGCTCGGGGACGCGCTCGGCTCGATTGTCCGCAGCATGGAGGCCACCGGCACCGCTGAGCGTGACCGTTGGCGCGCCGACCTCGTGAACGAGATGTCGGCGCTCACCGGCATCCTCGAGGCGCTGGTGCCCGACTTGGCGCGAGTGCTGGACGCGGACCCGCAGGTGGCTGACCTCGATGCGGCGGATGCTCGGCGCCGGCTGCAGCGCGCCGTCATCCGCCTGGTGTCCACTACCGCGTCCTACAGACCGGTGGTCCTGGCAATCGATGACTTGCAGTGGGCCGACCAGGATTCACTACGGCTGCTATCCGAACTGTTGACGGTGTCCGTTCGCAATGTGCTCGTCCTCGGAGCACACCGGGCGGGCGAATTCGATGCCACCGCAGCGGGCCTCACGTCAGTGGGTCTACGGCGCATCGATCTCGCCCCGCTGTCCCGCGGGGATCTTGAAGAGCTGCTCGAGGCCGTGTGCGGTCGCGGGGTCGACTTAGGCGATGTCGCCGCTGAGTTTCATCACCGAACCCAAGGCAATCCGTTGCAGGTCCGCCAGTTGCTGCATCGCGCGCAACGGGAAGGAGCGCTTGTTGCCGTCGGTGCCGGGGGGCGTCCGACCTGGGACCTGCGCCTCCTGACCTCGATCGAGATCACTGCCACGGCCGCCGAATTCCTCGGCAAGTACCTCGACCAGTTGCGCCCGCTTGATCGGGAGGTGTTGAGTTCGCTGGCGTGCATCGGTGGCGAGTTCGACCTCGGCGACGCAACGGCAGCGGCCGCGCAGCCGGCCGACGTGGTGGCCCAGGCACTTTGGTCGGGTCTTGAGCTTCGCTTGCTCGAGGCCGTTGACAGCCGCGGCCAGCGGATCGCCAACGCGATCAGCCGCGACGCCCGCTACCGCTTCAGCCACGACCGGGTAATCGAGGCCGCTCGGCGCGGCATGTCCGATCACGCGTGGCGCGAGACGCACCTGCGAATCGGTCGTCGGCTGGCCGAGCAGGGCGACGACAGATTGTTCGAGGCCGCCCGCCACGTCGGCATCGGTGGTTACCAACTTGCCGAAGACGAGCGCATCCAATTCGTCGACGTGCTGCGCCGTGCGTCACGCAAGGCCCGTGCGCAGGCATCGTTCCCACTCGCCCTTGAGCACTGCCTAAACGGTTTGGGTCTGCTCGGTGAATCACGTTGGGCTGCTCACTTCTTGCTGACCAGAGAGCTGCAACTTGACGCTGCGGAGGCAGCCCTGCTGGTGGGCGATGCGGAGGCCCTGCATGGGCTGCTCGACGAGGCCGAAGGGGGCCTGCACGAGCCGGCAGACCGCGCCCGACTCGCCTTCCTGAGGCTTAAGGGACGGGTAGCGCAGAATCGCCTCCAAGAGGCGCTGGAAACCGGGCTGCGGGCGCTCGATGAACTCGGCGAGCCGCTGCCACGCAATCCGGGCAAACCTCGGATGGCCAACGCGCTGATGCGGATTAAGCTCGCTACGCGCCGGTGGAGCACCGAACGGCTGCTGGAGCTGCCGCATTGCCAGGACCGGCGCGTTATCGAGATCCAGCGGATTTTCTCTGAGCTGCGCAGCCTGTCCTTTATTCTCCAGCCGAATCTCTTCCCGTTGATCGTGCGTAGGCAGCTCGACCTTTTGCTGGCCCACGGCCATACCCCCACCTCACCAACGGTGCTCGCCAGTTGTGGCCTGCTGCTGGTCTTGGCCGGCGACCACGCCGGCAGCCAGCACTTCGGCGAGGTCGGCATGCTTCTCACGGAACGGCAAGAGTTCCGGGAGGCCCGCCCGGAGACGCAGCTCTATTACCTGAACTTCATCCGTCACTGGCGACACCCGATTCACGAGGGCCTGGGCCAGCTGCGTGAAGGGATCGACGAGGCGCTCGACCATGGTGACCGGGAGTATGCCGGTTTTCTGACCGCGTTCCTGCTGGCGCACTCATTCTGGGTCGGCCGTCCGCTGGCGGAGATCGACGCCCTCGCCGAATCTCTCGTTCCCGAGATCCGCTCCCAGCCGGTTCCCCGCGCGTCTTGCCAAGCGGTGCAGCAGCTTTGCCTGAATTTGATGGGCCGCAGCGAGAATCCTTTCCTGCTCGCCGGCGAGAGCGGCTACGACGAGCGCCAAGTGGTGCCGGCTGCCCGCCACGAGGGCGACGGCGTGGCCCTCAGCGTCGCCTTGAGCGTCAAACAAGGTCTGCACTTCTGGTGTGGCGACTACGCTGGCGCGGTCCGCGTGACGGACGAGGCCGCCGAATACCTCGACGGTATCGCCGGCATGCCGGCCCTACAACTCTTTTACTTGATCGGCGCCCTGAGTGCGATCCAGGTCGCACCGACGGACCGCTCGACCCGACGATCGGTGCGCCAGGCGTTGACGCTGCACCACAAATGGGCAGCGGGCTCGCCAGCCAATTACGCGGCACCTCTTGCGCTGATCGAGGGTGCGTGGGCGCGGGCCCGCGGGCAGCACAGCAAGGCGGAGCGCCACCTCGCCCGGGCGATTGAGCTCGCAGCGGAGTACCAGCTCCCGCTGATTCACGCGCTTGCCCACGAAGAGGGCGCCCTGCTCAACGCGCAGATCGGTCGTCCGAGGGTTTCTGCGCAGATGTTGCGGTCGGCATACCAGGGCTACCTGAGTCTGGGCATAACGGTGCGCGCCGAGCGGCTCGCGGAGGCTCATCCATGGCTGCTCACCCGTGACCTCATCTCGGCGGGCTCAGCAGGTATCGACCCCGTCAGCGCGCATCAGGTCGTGCACGCGCTGCCGACCGCCCGGACGCTGGGGGGCCTGGCCGAGATCCTGCTCGGCACGGTTGCGGACACGACTGGCGCGGCCCGCGTTCTGCTGCTCACCGGCGAAGGCGAACAGTTGACCGTCCGGGCCGTTTGGGAGCGCGGTGTCATTACGGCCGTCGAAGACCCGTGGACCGAAGTGAGCCATGACCGCTCCATCGTCGGGCGGGTGGTGGACAGCGGCCGCCCGCACATCGTCGCGGCGGATTCGGCCTACCCGGAGCATCGCCCACCTGGACGGGACAAGCGCCACGCGGCGCTCCCGGCCACCCTCGCTGTCCCGGTAGTTGTGCAGGACAAGACAATTGGCGTGATCTATGCCGAACACCAAGGGGCGGGCAGAAGCTTCTCTTCCGGAGACGAGGAGGCGGTCGCCTTTCTGTGCGCCCAAGCGGCCGCGCCGTTGTGGAACTTCGAGCTCGAGGCTCGGTTGCGGAACGCCGATGAGCATCGACAGTCCCTGATGGACGTGCAGTCGAGATTCGTGCCCAACGAACTGCTGCGGATCCTCGATATCGACGATCTGCGTCGTGTCCGCAGTGGCTATCGGGTCGGACGTCAGATGACGGTGCTCATCTCCGATATCCGGGGTTTCACAACGCTGATCGAGGACATGGACGTCCTAGAGGCGAGCAACTTGGCGACCGGGTTCCTGCGAGCTGTCGAGCTGCCGATCATCAGTTGCAACGGCATGATCCAGGACGTGCGCGGGGACGAAATCGTCGCGGTTTTCGAGTCGGAGCCGGACAACGCGGTCCGGGCCGGCCTGGCAATGCTGCGATCCTTACGCGAGCACAACCAGGAGCGGCTCGCGCTCGGCTCCGAGGAACTGCGGGTCGGCATCGGTATCAACACCGGCGCCGTCGGGGTCGGGTTGGTCGGTGGAGTGAACCGCATGGTCCTCACCATCATCGGCGATGCCGTAAACCTGGCTGCGCGCATCGAGAGCGCCAACAAACGCTACGGCTCATCCCTTCTCATCTCCGACGCCACACTTACTCGTCTCTCGAAGCCCGACCAGTTCGACGTCCGTCGGATGGAACGAGTCATGGTGGTCAACCGACGCCGACCGGTGACGATGTATGAGGTTTACGACGAGGACCCAGCGCCGCTGCGGGCGGCAAAGCGGTTGGCGCAGCCCGCGTTCGACGAGGCCTTCCAGTTTTTCGATGCGGGCGACGCCAATCTGGCGCGTGCCGCCTTCGAACGATGCCACCAGCTGCTGCCCGACGACCCGATCGCGGCGCTGCACCTGACCCACTGCGACGCTATGGATAGAGGTGAGATATCCCCTGGTCACGAGGTTGCACTTCTTCAGAAGTAGCGGACCGGCGATTTCTCGCCGTCGTATGACCTTGTCTGTTTCTCGCCGCCGTAAGAGGTTGTCTGCCATGATTTTCCCGACACTAGAGGTGGTGTAGGCATGTACCTGAACGCCGAGCGGATTGCCGTAGCTGACAAGGCGATTCGCGACACTTTCGAACAGACCAGCATCGCCTGGCAGGCCATCCCGCATTGGGACGTCGGCGACCGGGGCCAGCTAAGAGTCCGCAACGACAACGCGTATGCGCCAGCGGTCAAAGAAGGCGAGCTATCACCGCCGATTTCACCTGGGGATTCGCTGAAGCTTGAAGCGAAGTCGGTCCGGTTCGCGATGACGGTCGCTCAGACTATTGCCCCAACCCCCGACGCGCTGTTCGCCGCTGTGCTTGCGCGGACCGTGCAGCTGGCCGGCAACGTGGACAGCGAGGTTATCGACTTGCTGCGTAAAGGCGCCAAACAGTCAGTCACTGTCACAGCATCGTCCACGCCAATCCAGGCTCTCCTGAACGCACTTATCGCTGCCCGCGCGAAGGTCGAGAAATTCGGGTACCGGGCCCCTTCCTGCCTGCTTACCGACACAGAAGGGCTCAAGGCGCTCAACGACCTGACGAGCGGGCTTTCCGACTTCCAGGCACTGCTCGACGCGGCCAACATCAACTCTGTGTATCGCGTCGATGAATTAGGCACCGGCACAGGGAGTGGCCAGGACGACGTGAGTGACCCGGGCCAGGGAGACGCCCCTGCGAAGGGGAGTGGCCAGGACGAGGTGAGTGACCCGGGCCAGGCAAACGTCCCATTCAAGGGAACGCTGCTCCTACTCGGTCGGCGCCAACGGATTCCGCACGGGGGCGCCGCAGCGACATCTGCCGGTGAAGAGCCAGTGGACCTCGCCGTCAGCGTCCCCCCCGGCCTGGAGGTCGTCGGCGAGACCGATGGGGGCGATATCGAAATGTCCGTACGCATCCGCTTCGCGCCGAGGTTTACGGATCTATACGGCGTCGTCAACATCGTATAGATACGGCGGCGTCGATGTCGTTAGCACTTGACGGGGCCTCCGCTGCGTCAGCCTCCAACATGCTGGAGGACTATCTCGCCGAGTGCAAGGGTGCGTGCGACGGCGAGATTGATCGGCTCTTCGCGGCCGGGCAGCACGGGTCGAGCAGCCTCCACGAACTGATCCTCGACTACCCTCGTCGCGGCGGGAAGGCGCTCCGGCCTGCCCTGAGCA
>NZ_DATNJW010000041.1:0-12227 GCF_035603715.1 Mycobacterium sp.
GACTGCGACCAGCTGATGCCCCGATATCTGCGATTCATCAAGGGTGTCGTGGACGCACAGGACCTGTCGCTGAACGTCTCCCGCGAGATCCTGCAACAGGACCGGCAGATCAACGCGATCCGGCGGCGGTTGACGAAGAAAATTCTGTCGACCATCAAGGATCTGCAGTCTGAGCGGCCGGACGACTACCGCACATTCTGGAGTGAGTTCGGCAAGGTCCTCAAAGAAGGATTGATGCGGGACTTCGACAACCAGGAGACGCTGCTGGAAATCTCGTCGTTCGTCTCGACGCACAGCGAGGAGCAGCTGACCACGCTGGCCGAGTATGTCGAGCGGATGAAAGAAGGTCAGCGGCAGATCTTTTACGCCACCGGTGAATCGCCGCAGCAGATCCTGAACACGCCGCACCTCGAAGCATTCAAAGCGAAAGGTTATGAGGTGCTGCTGCTCTCCGACACGGTCGACGAGATCTGGTTGGGATCGGTGACCGAGTTCGACGGCAAACCCCTGCAGTCGGTGGCCATGGGTGACGTGGACCTCGACTCCGAGGAAGAGAAGGCGGCGCACGAGGCCGAACGTAAGGAACAGGAAGAGGATTTTGCCGATTTGCTGACCTGGCTGACCGAGACACTTTCCGAGCACGTCAAGGAAGTGCGGTTATCCACCCGCCTGACCGACTCGCCGGCCTGCCTGATCACCGACGCCTTCGGCATCACCCCGTCGTTGGCCCGCATCTACCGCGCCACCGGGCAGGATGTCCCGGTCGGCAAGCGGACGTTGGAACTCAACCCGACCCACCCGCTGATCACCGGCCTGCAGCAGGCCCACAAAGACCGCGGCGACGATCCGACGAACGGCGAAACTGCCGAATTGCTCTACGGTGCCGCCCTTCTCGCCGAAGGCAACGCGCCCGAAGATCCGGCCCGGTTCGCCGAATTGCTGGCGCACCGGCTGGCGCGGACGGTTTAGCGGCCCGCCTTCCCGTGCTTGACCTGATTGAATGGCACGCCTCGGTCGGCGGCGTATTCGCGCGGGAAATTCAACACTCGCTCGCCGATGACGTTACGGGCCAACTCGCTGGTGCCGCCACCAATACACACCGTTTGTCGGGCGAGATAGCGCAGACCGGTCTCCAAGCCCTCCCCCTCGGCGCCGACGACTCCGGCCGTTCCGGTGATGGCCAATCCGGCGTCCATCTCCAAAGTCACTGTCTCGGCGTGGAATAGCCGCAGCAGCGTACCCGCGGCGGGCGGCAGCGTGCCGTCGTTGACGCTGCGGAAGACGTGGGCGCCCAGTTGGTCACTGACCGCCCGGTGCACCAGTGCCCGTCCGGCGATCTGCCGCACTCGTTCGTTGTCGGCTTGCCCGATCTTTTCGGCCAGCCGCACGTAGTTCACCGGGGTCGATCGGCCGCCCTCGCTGCCGCTGCCGCTGGCGAATTCCGAGCCCATGCCCACCGCGCGGCGCTCGTGATACAGCTGACGCGAAGCCACCGACCACCCGTCGTTGACCTCGCCGACCACAGCGTCGTCACCCACGTCGACGTTATCGAGGAACTCCTCGCAGAATTCCGTCGATCCATTCAGCTGAGTGATGCGCCGCAACGTGATTCCGGGATGCTTGATCGGCACCAAGAACATGGTCAGGCCGTCGTGCTTGGGCACATCCCAATTCGTGCGGGCCAAGCACAAACCATAGTCAGCTCCGAATGCACTGGTGCTCCACGTCTTTGCGCCGTTGAGCACCCAGTGGTCGCCGTCGCGCTCTGCGCGGGTGAGCACACCCGCGAGGTCTGAGCCGCCGCTGGGCTCGGACAACAGCTGAACCAGTATCTCGTCACCCCGCAGCGCGGCGCCGATGTGCTGACGCTTCTGTTCCTCGCTGCCGGTGTCGAGCAAGGTCGCGCAGCAGATGGTGAATGTCGGCGTGTTGAGGATCAGCGGCATCTCATAGCTGAGGCTTTCGTCGTTGAATGCCTTCTGATACTCGTAGTCCAGCCCCAAGCCGCCGTACTCGCGAGGAAAGCAGATCCCGGCGAATCCACCTTCGTAGAGCCGCTTTTGGAGTTCGCGAGCGCGCATCCAGCAACGCTCCTCGTCGCGATGAGCCGCCGGTGGGTGCGCCGGATCGATGGGCGGCATGTTCTCAGCCAGCCAGGCCCGCGCCCGGGCCCGGAACTCATCGATCGATTCGGCCTCCGCGACAGCGTCTGCGCGGTACGTCTCGGTCATCAGGCCGACCTCGGCGCCTGCTGCCCCGCCTCCTGCAACTGGTACACCCGCAGGTTGTGTTCTTCCGGGGTACCGAACATGGACCGGTACAGCGCGGCACGTCGCAGGTACACGTGCAGATCGTGCTCCCATGTCACGCCGATCCCGCCGTGCATCTGGACGCATGCCTGGATGATCTCGGTGGCCATCTCGCCGACGTAGGACTTGGCGATGCTGGCCGACAAGCCCGCATCCGGCGAACGGTCGGCGATGGCCGCCACCGCCGCGGAAGTTGTTGCCCGGCAGGCCTCCAGCCACATCTTCATATCGGCGAAGCGGTGCTTGAGCGCCTGGTAGGACGCCAACGGGCGGCCGAAACTGTGCCGATCCAGAGCCCAGGCCACGGTGAAGTCGAAAACGGTCTGCAGAATGCCGACCACTTCCGCGCACTGCAGCACCTGGGCGATCTGGCTCTGCCGGTCGATCAACTCGGTGGCACCCCCGATCGCCGCGTCGTCGTCGACCTCCACCCCGCCGAAATGCACACGGGCGTACTGCTTCACCAAATCGATCGACTGCTGCGGTTCTACGCGCACACCCGATGCGTCGGTCGGCACCAGGAATTGGCGCACGCCCTCGTCGGTCCGCGCCACCACGAGCAGAAGGTTGCTTTGCGCGCCGGCCTCCACGCGGTCTTTGACACCGTCGATGCGGTAGCCGGAACCGGTCGGCGTCGCAGTGACCGCCGGCTCATGCGGTGCCCAACCCTGCCCTGGTTCGTATACCGCCCACGACGCGACGATCTCACCGGCGATCAGCGCCTCGATCGTCGCCGCGTGTGGTTGCGGGTCGGCGGAATCCACCAGACCGGCAAGCACTGTGCTGACTGGATACAACGGGCCCGGAGCCACCGTCTTGCCGAGTTGTTCGGCCACCATGGCCAGATCAGCGACACCGTTGCCCGAGACACTGCCGCCACCGAGTTCCTCGGGGACCAGCAACGCCGTCCAGCCGAGCTCGGCGGCCCGCTGCCACCAGTCCGGCTCGAAGGAGACACCTTGAGCGTGCAGCTCCCGCACCCGGGTCAGCGGAACCTCTTTTTGCAGAAATGCTTGGGTGGTGGAGGCGAAGAGTATCTTTTCGGGGGAATCGACGGCAGTCATGATGTTGGCTAAGACCTTCCTGGCCTTCCTTCACCGCCCGAGGATGAAGGCCCGGCGTGTGTCCCAGTCGGTGGTCGCTGGTGACCCGATGGTAGCAATGAGCAATACCGTAAGAGATACCGGAGTTCAGTCGATAATGACGTTGAGGAGCCGCGGTCGCCATGGCTGACCCGGGCAAAGGGCCGCAGGATTCCGCCAAGGCGAAGGCGGACGCGCTCGCATTAGCCGAGCAAGCCGAGGCCGAAGCCGCCGAGGCCGAGGCGCTTGCCGCGGCCGCCCGCGCTCGGGCTCTGGCGATCAAGTTGCGGCGCGAAGCGCAGGCACAAGCTGAGGAAGAAGCCGAAGCGGCCACCGCCGGCGGCGACGCCGACGAGGCTGAAGATAGCGCCGGCGAAACTTCGGAAGCGCCTGAGGCCACCGAGACCGTCGAGACTGCGGAAGCTTCCGCGCCGACCGGGACGGCCGAACCCCAGACACCCGAACCCGAGCCGGACCGCCGCCGGTTGCGGGTACCGAACTGGGCCGAGGGCCTGACCATCGCCGCGGTTGTCGCCATCTGCGCCTTGCTCGGCGTCAGCGGCTGGTTGGCCTGGCATCACCACAACATCGTGCAGGAGCGGCAGCGCGCCGCGGCCTACATCGCCGCTGCCCGGCAAGGCGTGGTCAACCTGACATCACTGGATTTCAACAAAGCCAAAGAAGACGTCCAGCGCGTGCTCGATAGTGCCACCGGAGCATTCAAAGACGATTTCCAAAAGCGTGCAGAGGATTTCGAGTCGGTGGTGAAGGATTCGAAAGCGGTGACCGAAGGATCGGTCGCGGCCGCGGCGGTCGAATCGATGAACAACGATTCCGCCGTTGTTCTGGTGCTGGCCAACGAGCGGGTCACCAATATCGCCGGCGCTAAGGATCAACCGCGGACGTTCCGGTTTCGGGTGTCGGTGGTGCACGACGGCGATCAGCTGAAGTTGTCGAAAGTGGAGTTCGTGCTGTGAGCGCCGACGACGAGACCACGGCCGACGTCGAGCCCACCGACGAGGTCGAGGTCGACACCGCGACCGATGACAAAGAGAAAGACTCGGCCGTCGACGAGATCGACAAGGCCGCGGACAGCGCCGACAGCTCGCCTGCAGCCCGGCGAAGTCTCCCCGCCATCCCGCTGATTCCGGCAGCTTTGGTGCTGGGTCTGCTGGCGGCCGGTGCGCTGGCCGGATGGCTGTACTTCGCCCAGTTTCGGCCTGACACGCAGACTGACAACGCGGTCGCACAGGCCGCTGTCAACGCGGCTCGCGATGGCACCGTGGCGTTGCTGTCCTACAAGCCCGACACCCTCAATCAGGACTTCGCCGCGGCCAGGTCCCACCTCACCGGCGACTTCCTGAACTACTACGACCAGTTCACCAAGGAGGTCGTGACACCGGCCGCCCAATCGAAGGCGGTGGCGACCACCGCTCAGGTCGTGGGCGCGGCGGCCTCAGAGCTGCACCCGAATTCGGCAGTCGTGCTGGTCTTCGTCAACCAGGTGACCACCAGCAAGGAACGGCCGGACCCGGCGATGGCGTCCAGCAGCGTGCTGGTGTCCTTGACCAAGGTGCGCGGCGACTGGCTGATCAACAAATTCGATCCGATTTAACTAGACGGCGAACGATCGCCGGAGCGTCTGCGCGTGCAACGCGGTGCTCTCCTGCGAGACAACCCAGTCCGGCACCGCCGAGTCGAACCCGTGGAACGTGGCTGCGACAACGTGCAACTCTGTGTGCACAAAAGCGTGGAGCAGTCGGTTCGCGTAGTCGATGGCTTCGTCGCGGCACGGGTCGATCTCGGCGCAACTGATGAATGCCGGCGGCAGGCCTTCCAGGTTCGCCCGATGGGCCGGAACGTGGTGCGCCGTCGCCGCGCCGTGGCCGAGATAGTGCGCCCACGCGCGGCTCACCGCCGGGCCATTGAGGCCCGGGCTGCGCTGGAATTCCCGTCGCGACGGCGTCGCGTCCGAATCCAGCATCGGCTGGTGCAGCACCTGGGCCAGGATCGTCGGACCCTCCAGGTCGAACGTGCGCTGTGCCAGCGCTGCGACCAGAGCCGCGCCCGCGTCGCGCCCCATCACGACGACCCGGTCGCGGTCGGCGTCGAGTTGCGCGCTGTTGTCCACGACGTAGCGAAACGCCGCCTCCACGTCGTCGAGCGCCGCCGGGCAGGGGTGCTCGGGCGCCAGCCGGTAATCGACCGACACCACCAGGCAGCTCGCGTCGCGCGCCAGTTGCACGCAGTGCGCGTGGTCGGTGTCGAGGTTCCCGGTCACGAAGCCACCGCCGTGGGCGTACACGGCCAGCGGCGCCGCAGTCGTGGCGGGACCGCGGTATAGGCGCAGGCCAAGCTGCTGGCCGGCCGGGCCCGGGATGGCACGGTCTTCTATCGCCACGTTGCCGGTGTCGACGGCGGCCGCCCGATCGGCAGCGATCCGGTCGGCACGCTCTCGCTCGGCGGGCAGCGACTCCGCCTGGAATTCGTTGACGTCCAGGCCGGCCGCGGCATCCCGCAGTGCCGGATCGATGCGGCCGATCCCTCTGGGCCTCGCTTCCGCCGCGCGATCGGTCTCAGTCGTCATGCTCTCGTCCTTCGGCTGTGTTAGGTCACCCTATTTAAGCCGTTGGCAAAGCAGACCTGTGACTCGCGGTGTCCGAGCCGCCGACTCACTCGAAACTGACGTCGACGGCCGGTCGTTCTCCGGGGAGTGCTTTGACGGTGGACGGCAGCCCGTACAACGCGGTCGCGTTGCCACGCATGATCCGCTCACGTTGGGGCGCCGGGAACCGGTTGATCGCATACGTCGGCGAGTCGTAACTCCAGTGCGGATAGTCCGTCGAGAACATCAGGTTGTCGCCGAGGTCCATCATTTCCAGGTACTCGCGGAACTGTTTGACGTCGGCGTCTTCCAGCGGCTGGGTGGTGAACCGGACGTGTTCGCGGACGTAGTCCGACGGGCGGCGACGCACGTGCGGAAGGTCGGCGCGACGGGCTTCCCAGATCCGGTCCATCCGCCACATCACCGGCATCGCCCAGGTGAACCCACCCTCGACGAACACCACCCGCAGATCGGGGTGCCGGTCGAAGGCGCCGTCGAACACCAGGCTCATCAGATGCGAGACGTACAACAGCGGCCACGAGGCGAAGAAGTCATGCCAGTGCGCCGGGTTGCCGACCGGATACAGCGGAACCAGCTCGAACGGCGTCTGCCCCATCAAGTGGGTGGCCACCGGTAGCCCGTTGGCCGATGCGGCCGCGTACAGCGGGTCGAAATGCGGGTTGCCGAACGGGATTCCACGCGTCTGCGGCGTCATCAACACCTGCGCCATGTAGGGATGGCCGGCCCACCGTTCTACCTCGCGCGCCGCCAGGTCGGGCACCTGCGCGCTGACGCTGATCGATCCGCGCCAGCGACCGTGGGCGTTGTTGCGGTCCAGCCAGACATCGGCGAGCCAGTCGTTGTAGGTGGACTTCAGCACGTGTTCGGCCTGCGGCAGCTGCGCGTCGCACATCGGTTCCAGCGTGGCAATGCTGACCCCGGCGTCGAGCAGCAGTTGTTTGGCGGCGTAGTCGGGATCGGTGCCGGCGAAACCGCCGCCAGGTGGCGCCGCGTCGACACGCATCGAGTTGGTCTTGTAGGAATCGGGCGTGTCGTAGAAGTGCGGGACCGGCGTCACGGCGTTTCCGGTTGGCCAGATCTTGTCCACCCATTCGGGAGGCGCGTACGACTTGAGGACGTCGGTCGAGACGGGCATCGGGTGCACATCGGTGTCGACGATGGCCACCGCGATCTCATCGTGCTCGGTGTGCGGGTCGACCCGTTCGATCGTGGTCATCGAATGCTCCCCTCCGCCGGCGCGGCGAGTCCGTAAAGTTCGCCGGCATTTCGCCACAACACGTTGTCGCGTTGAGCGCTGTCCAGCCCGCCGGCGGCCTCCTCGGGTGAAGACGTAGACCAATGAGGGTAGCCCGATCCGTACATCAGCAGGTCAGCCTTGCCGGAGAACTCCATCCACCGCTGCATCTGGCCCGGATCGGTTGGCCCGTCGAACGACGATGAACAGAACCGGACATGGGCGGGCAGATAGTCGCTGGGATAGCGGTCGACCCAGGGCGTCTGATCGCGCATCGACAGCCAGAAAGTATCCAGCCGCCACATCAGCGGGGTCAGGATGTCGTAACCACCGTCCGCGAAGACGAACCGCAGATCGGGGTGGCGTCCGAAGACACCCTCGATGATCAGCGTCGCCAAGTGCACGAAGTAGTTCAGCGGCATGAAGGCCGCGTAGCCGGGATAGGTGTGGGCGTGACCGGCGAACGTGGGCGGATAGTCAACGCCGTTGCCACCGTTGATGTGCACGGCAACCGGAAGCCGGTGCGCCGCAGCGGCTTCCCAGATCGCCTCGAACATCGGTTTGCCGTAGGGCTCGCGGGACTGCATCGGCACACCGACTTGCACCAGCTTGGGATGTGCGGCAAGACGCTCGATCTCGGCGACCGCACCCTTGGGATCCTCCGGGTTGACCCGGATGGTTCCGCGGAACCGGTTCGAAGAATCGGGTTCCAGCCACCGGTCCAGCAGCCAATCGTTGACCGCGGCACAGATTCGGCTGTTGAGCAGATAGTCGGCAATGTTGCCTCGGGTCAATGGGTTCAGCACCGCATAGTCGACTTTGGCATCGTCGAACAGGTGGCGGGCAACGGTTTCGCGATCTGACCCCGGGTAGTGCTCGCCGTACAGGTCCTGCCGGTAGTTTCCCCCCGGCGCCTGATACCACTGTTGCTCCACGTCGGGGATCGCCCGCAGTTTGTGGGCATCGGGTAGGTAGCGCCTGATTTCGGCGTTGTAGCGGAAATGCGGCTGGACATTCGTGTCGATGATCATGCGGTCAGGTACACCTTCCCGTCGTCGACATCGACGTCGTAGGTGCGAACACGCCGCTTGGGGTCGGCAAGGTTTTGACCCGTTGTGACATCGAATTCCCAGTTATGCCAAGGGCATCGGATGATCTGGCCGTCCTTGACCCGCCGAAGCCCGCCGGGTTCGTCGGGCGCGGTTTCATTGGTGCCGCCGATCAGGCCCTCGCATAGCGGAGCGCCCTCGTGCGAGCAGTAGTTGACGATCGCGTGCAGGGCGCCGCGCACGTTGTAAATCCCGACGCCGAATTTCCCGATGTCGACCAGCTTCATCGCGCCCGGCGGCAGGTCGTCGAGCGAGCACACGAATCGACGTTCTGGCACGGTTAATACTGTCCTCGTTACGGTAACCACCACAAGCCATTGGGCTTCGTTGCTATCTATATTATGATAGCGAGATTCCATGCGCCCCCCTAAGGAGCGGCAATGACGCTGCGTACCGATAGCCCGGATCTTGGCGACGAGCCGGTCACCCTGGACACCACGGGCGAAACCAGCCCCTACCCGTTCTTCGAGTACATGCGGCGCACCGATCCGGTGTTTCACGGGTCGCTGATGGACCACGAATTAATGCCGCCAGAGTTGAAACCCGAAGACGAGTGGGTGCTGTTCGGCTACGACGGCGTCTTCCAGGCGTTCCGCGACGACAAGATCTTCACCTCCGCTGCCTACGACAAGACCATCGGGCTGGTGATGGGCCACATGATCCTGGCCATGGGCGGCAAGGAGCATCACGACCATAGAAGCTTGGTAGCCAAGGCATTTCGTGCCACCGCGCTCGAACGCTGGGAGCCATCGGTCATCGGTCCGGTCTGCGACCAACTGATCGACGAGATCAAGAACGACGGGCACGCCGACCTGGTGAAGGCGCTGACGTTCGAGTTCCCCACCCGGATCATCTCCGAACTGCTCGGGCTCCCCCGCGAGGACCTTGACTTGTTCCGGCGGTTGTCGCTGGACATCATCTCGATCCCGACCGACATCATGGCGGGATTAACCGCGGCCAACGAGTTGCACGATTACTTCCTCGACCAGGTCGAACAGCGTCGCCGCAAACTGACCAACGACATCATCGGCGATCTCGTCGCCGCGGAGATCGACGGCGAAAAGCTCACCGACGAGGCCATCATCGCCTTCTTGCGACTGCTGCTGCCCGCCGGGTTGGAAACCACCTACCGGTCGTCAGGCAACCTGCTCTACCTGTTGCTCACCCACCCCGAGCAGTTGGCGATGGTCCAGCAGGACCGGTCGTTGATACCGGCAGCGATCGAAGAGGGACTGCGCTACGAAACACCGCTTGTCATGGTCATGCGCACCACCACCGAGGAAGTGGAGGTGAGCGGCCACACCATCCCCGCCAACGCGCAGATCGATTTGTGTATGGGGTCGGCCAACCGTGACGAGAGTCGGTGGAAAGACGCCAACATCTTCGATATCAGCCGGCCTCGCCAAGCGCACATCTCGTTCGCCGGGGGGATCCACATGTGTCTCGGAATGCATTTGGCCCGAATGGAAACCCGGGTGATGCTGAACAGCCTGTTGGACCGGGCCCCGGACTTGGCTCTGATAGCCGACGACGGGACCGGCGAGGAGTCCAAGATCGTGGGCCCGATCTTCCGGTCTCCCAACAAGCTTCCCGTGACATTCACGCCGGTGTCATGAAAAGCCGCGCAGCGATCCTGCACGACGTCGGCGGCCCGTGGTCCGTCGAGGAATTCGAGTTGGATCCGCCCAAGGCCGGCGAGGTTCTGGTGAAAATGGCCGCCGCCGGGTTGTGCCATTCCGACGATCACATTCTCAAGGGCGACATGTCGGCGCCCAACGAGGTGATGCGGTCCATGGGGTTGCCCAGCATGTTTCCCACCATCGGTGGCCATGAGGGTTCGGGCATCGTGCAAGAAGTCGGTGAGGGCGTCACGGAGTTCGCGCCGGGCGACCACGTGGTGATGTCGTTCGTTGCGGTCTGCGGTCAATGTCGTTGGTGCGCAACCGGAGCCGAGTACATCTGCGACGAAGGCGCCGGCGTCATGATCCCGGGCATGCCCACCGACGGCACGTTCCGTCACCATACTGCCGATGGCCGGGACCTGGGTCACCTCGCCAAGGTGGGGACGTTCGCCGAACACACTGTGGCGTCCACCAAATCGCTGGTAAAGATCGAGCAACACCTTCCGCTGGCACCCAGTGCGCTGCTATCGTGCGCCATCCCAACCGGCTACGGCTCGGTTTCCAACCGCTCGAACATGCGCGCCGGCGACACCGTCGCGGTGATCGGTGTCGGCGGCATCGGCACGGCCGCCATCCAGAGCGCCCGGATCAACGGGGCCGCCCAGATCGTCGCCGTCGATCCCGTTGAGTTCAAGCAGAAGTCAGCTTTGCGGTTCGGCGCAACGCACAGCGCCGGATCGGCCGAGGAGGCGATGGACTTGGTGCGGGGTCTCACGTACGGCGTGATGGCCGATGCCGTGGTGGTGTCGCCGTCGTTGATGAGCCGCGAGGACGTCCGCGATGGAGTCGCACTGACTCGTAAGGGCGGCACCTGCGTGCTCACCGGGATGACCTCGCAGCTGACCCAGTCGGTCAAGATCAACTTGCAGGAATTCATCCTGATGAACAAGACGCTGGCCGGCACCGTCTTCGGCTCGTGCAACCCGAAGGCCGACATCGATCGGCTGGCCAAGCTGTACCAGAGTGGGCAACTGCTGCTCGACGAGATGATCACCAGGCGCTACCGCCTCGACGAGATCAACGACGCCTACGCCGACCTGCTGAACGGTGAAATCGTCCGTGGAATCATCGATTTCGGAGTGGCCTGACCTGAGCTCGCCGGCGTTGGTTCTCGTCCACGGCGGCCAGCATTCGGCGGATTGTTGGGATCTCACCGTCGACGAATTGCATCGACGGGCACCGCATTTGCCGGTCCTGGCGGTGGACATGCCTGGTCACGGCACCGTACCCGGCGACCTGAGCACGGTGAGCATTGCCGATTGTGTGGGATCTGCAGTCCAGCAGATCGAAGACGCTGGCCTCGGCAACGTCATAGTTGTCGGGCACTCGCTGGCCGGACTGACGGTGCCCGGCATGGTCACCAAGCTGGGATCCCCGCGGGTGCGGGAGATGGTCTTGGCGGCAGCCTGTCTACCCGTTCAGGGCACGGCGATCGTAGACACGCTCGTCGGGCCGCTGGCCTGGTACGTGCGTCGGGCGGTTCGGATGCGAAAGCCTCCCTCGACGATGCCGAATATGCTCAGCGCGTTGATCTTTTGCAACGGCATGACACGCGAGCGGCGCCGCTTCACGATGTCCCGGGTGCACCCGGAGGCAGTGACGATCATCGCCGAACCGGTCGATCGCAGCGATCTGCCCGACGACGTTCCGCGGACCTGGATCCTGACGCTGCGCGATCACGCTCTGTTTCGCCGCGTCCAGTTGGACAGCATCGCCGCACTCGGCGGCGTGCAGACGTTGATCCCCGTCGACACCTGCCACGATCTGATGATCAGCGAGCCCGCACTGCTGGCCGAAATCCTGATCGATCGCTGCCGACTGCGTTCAGCAGATAGCTAGTCTTTTGGCCTGAAATCACTTGTGTCACTTTGGTTTCACTCCGGGAAATTTGTCAGACCCCGTCGTTATTATTCGAACATGCGTTCTAGTGGCCGGGAAGAGATCGTCGAGGTTCTCGACGCGCTCGAAGCCGACTACAAGCGCGCCCTGGATCTGACCTTTGACGCGCTCACCACTCCCGAACGATTGGCCGTGCTGGAAAGCCTTGAGCGGTTTCGACGTTGGCAGCCGACCATTGAACACCCGCTGATCAACCAGCTCGCCGAACAGTCTGATCCGACCGAGTTGGGCGGCAAGCTGGCCCCCGCGTTAGCGAATCGGTTGCGTATCAGCCGCGCCGAAGCTT
>NZ_DATNJW010000042.1:0-2423 GCF_035603715.1 Mycobacterium sp.
GTGGTGGACATGATGATGGCCAGCGACGCGACCCGCTCGGGCTCGGTGGCGGCCAGGATCTGCGCGATCATCCCGCCCATCGAGGCGCCGACGACGTGCGCCCGGCCGATGGCGAGGTGATCGAGCAGCGTGACCACGTCACGCGTCATGTCGACCAGCGTGTAGGGCACCTGGCTGCCGCGGCCCAGCAGATAACGCCCCACCCGTCGATACACCGCGCCTTCGGCGCGCATCCCGTGCATCTTGGCCGACAGCCCGGTGTCGCGGTGGTCGAAGCGGATCACCCGGTACCCCGCGTGGACGAGCTGCTCGCAAAAGCCGTCGGGCCACATCGGCAGCTGGGCGCCCAGCCCCATGATCAGCAGCACGGCCGGATCGTTCGGGTCGCCGAGGTCTTCGTAATACAGCTCGACGGTTTTGCCTTCGGTGTCGCTGTCGCGACGAGCCAGGCCGCTACGGGTTTGCACGTGGCTACGGCTTTTTCCAAGGCTGGACCCAGCCGTCGATCGCCCAACCCTCCAGCCCGGCCAGCAGTTCGTACATGGTGGCGCCGTCGATGCTTTCGCGGATGATGTCGGCGTGGCCGGAGTGCCGGGTCAGCTCGTTGATCACGTGCAGAATCACCCACCGCACCGACCAGTCCTTGACGCCCTTTGGGAACCACGGAATATCGTGCGGGACGGGTACTTTCGCATCCAGGTCGGCGGTCGCGGCCAGGCTTAGGGTTTTGGCGTTCTCCGTCTTGAACTTCTCCAGCAGCCCGTCCAGCGTTTCGTCGGGGCGCATCACGTGCTGCTCACCGAAATCCTTGGCGACCTCCTCGAACGGCCGGGGATCTTTCGGCGGGGCTTCGGGCGCCGCGGCGACCCGCGACATCCAGTTGTGCTGCATGGCGGTGACATGCTTGACCAGCCCGCCGATCGATAGTTCGCTGACCGTCGGGGACGAACGGGCCTGCTCATCGGTCAGGCCATAGGCAACCGCGAAAAACGCGCTCTGGTGATAGGCCAGGTACTCGCGCAGAGCGCTGCGTTCGTCAGCGACAGGCGAAGCGAGAGCAGGCATCAGCGCTCCTTTCGGTTACGTGTCCCCAGCCTTACACCCCGACGCCTGCCGGAGGTCGTAGGGTGCGGGAATGCGGGTGACTTCGGCGGAGTCGACGGAGCTTTTCGTGGGCCCGGCGGACAAGCCGCTGCAGCTGGTTCGGGTGACGGTCAGCGGGCTCAAAGAGCCGGCGACGATTCGGGTCGACGGGGACGGGCTGAACGGGGAGGCGGCCGGCCGCGACGTCATCGAGGTACCGGTTGTCGTCGAGCATCCGGTCGTCGGCGAGCGCCGGGCGGCGCAGGTCCACGTCGCCGGCAGCGCGACGCCGTTCGACTTCGTTGTCGCCGAGCCCGGCTGGACGATGTTCATGATCAGCCACTTCCACTACGACCCGGTGTGGTGGAACACCCAGGGCGCCTACACCAGCCTGTGGACCGAAGACCCACCCGGAAAAGCCCGTCAGACCAACGCTTTCGAGCTGGTCCACGCGCATCTGGAAATGGCTCGCCGCGAACCCGAATACAAGTTCGTGCTCGCCGAAGTCGACTACCTCAAGCCGTACTGGGACACCCATCCCGAAGACCGCGCCGACCTGCGCCGGCTGATGGCCGACGGCCGGGTGGAGATCATGGGTGGCACCTACAACGAACCCAACACCAACCTCACCAGCCCGGAAACCACGATCCGAAACCTGGTGCACGGCATCGGGTTTCAGCGCGACGTGCTCGGCGGGGACCCGGCCACCGCGTGGCAGCTCGACGTATTCGGCCACGACCCGCAGTTTCCCGGCATGGCCGCCGATGCCGGGCTGACCTCCAGTTCGTGGGCCCGCGGTCCGCACCACCAGTGGGGCCCGATGCACAACGAGGGCGGCGTGGCGGGCATGCAGTTCAGCAGCGAATTCGAGTGGATATCGCCGTCGGGCCGCGGGCTGCTCACCCACTACATGCCCGCGCACTATTCGGCCGGCTGGTGGATGGACGACTCGACCACGGTGACCGAAGCCGAGCAGGCCGCGTACGAGTTGTTCGCGGAGCTGAAGAAAGTCGCGCTGACCCGCAACGTGTTGCTGCCCGTCGGCACCGACTACACGCCACCGAACAAGTGGGTCACCGAGATTCATCGTGACTGGGCGTCGCGGTACACCTGGCCGCGGTTCGTGTGCGCGCTGCCGCGTGAGTTCTTCGGCGCGGTGCGCGCCGAGTTGGACGTCCGCGCCGAGGCGCCGTCGCCGCAGACCCGCGACATGAACCCGATCTACACCGGCAAGGACGTGTCGTACATCGACACCAAACAGGCCAACCGGGCCGCCGAGAATGCGGTGCTGGACGCGGAGAAGTTCGCGGTGTTCGCCGGTCTGCTCGCCGGCGCCGACT
>NZ_DATNJW010000043.1:0-3783 GCF_035603715.1 Mycobacterium sp.
GTCGTCTCCGTCGATCGTCACGCCGTTGAATTCGGTGATCGGTTACGAAGAGGCGGCCGCGGTGGCCAAGGAAGCAGTCAAGGAGCACAAGACGATTCGGCAGACCGTGATCGACCGCGGGCTGATCGGCGACAAGCTGTCCGAAGAAGAACTCGACCGTCGCCTGGACGTGTTGGCGATGGCCAAGGTGACCGAGGAGTAGACATGCTCAGCGACGAACTCCGTCAACGGCGCCTGGCGCTCATCGAAGAGCACATGAACACCGAGGTGACCAAGGAGTTCGATCGCACCCTGGCCACCTTCAACGGGCACCCGCACTACGAGATCATGGCCACCGGCCAAGTTTTCGACGGCGACGACGAGGTGATGGGCTACTACCGGACCACCCGGACCGCGTTCCCCGACCAGCGGCACGACAATGTGCGCTTCCACGTCACCGAAGACGCGGTGATCACCGAATTCGATTTGTTGGGAACCAATCTCGGTGAGTTCTACGGCATGCCGCCCACCGGTAAGGCGTTCCGCGTGCCGATCATCGCGGTGTTCTTCTTCGACGGCGATCGAATCACCAACGAGCGCATCTACTTTGACAGCGCCACCCTGGTCACTCAGATCGGTCGAGGCGAACTTCTGACCCTGGCCGCATCGGGTGAATTACCGGGACAGTAAGCGATCCAACCGTCAGATCAGTCACATCAGGCTCTGTGGCGGGCGTGTCCGTTGCGCCCGCCTTCTAGCGACAAATCCCCGGCCAGGGTCTCGTTTGTCGCTGTGAGGGGGGCACATTGGGGCCGGCTTCACGCTGAGGATGCTGTGGCAGAAGTGATTGCCGCGACTGGACGCGCCTAGCTACCGTTGTTCGGTCAGCCCGACTTCTGGCCAGCCGCGAATATCAACTAGGCCACCGCTGACAGTCGAAGCCGGCAGCCACGCGTGTGCGTTGGACGTGGTTGATCGGGGTTGCTCGGCTGACGGTATGGGCGCACAATTGAGGGTCCGGCTGAAACCTGGAGAAGTGCGATGAGCGAGCAACTGTACGACTTTTTCGGCGAGATCTTCCAGCGGTTTTTCAAACCCGCCATCGACGCATATCCGCGAATGGGTGGAGCACTCGTCGGAAGGTTACTCACGCTGACTGACGACGTCCCCGACAAACTGGCCCAGACCCGTTGCGCCGCAACGGCATGGGCCAAAGCTGAGACCCCGAACGCCAGGATCACCTCGGAGCTCTTCGTGGTCACCCAACACGGACTGATGTATGCCGCCGGGTTGAACGAGTCGCGCCGGGCGCTGTATTACCTGGCCACGCCCCCCGCACTGTTCGATCCGTTCGTCGATCAGGTCGACAGCGCCGAACTGCGTAAGGGCGCGGTAGTCGTGGTGGACAGCCGGCTCGGCCGCGACCTCGCATCCGCGCATCCGATGGATGCCGCGCTGCGCCGGATTCTCGATGAGCACCTGGCGCTGCGGGTGAATCTGCCCGTGTAGCTATTTCTTCGGTGAGATGCGTTGGTCGGACTCGACCGTCCGACTCTTGTATGTCTCGAAATAGACGAGTTACGAGAGTCTCGATAGTCAGTCTCGATTGCCGTCTTGAAGAGGGCTTTGTGTGACATTCTGTGCGGGTGTCCGCGGTAGAGCCGCCGTCGGGAGTTGTGACGTTTCTGTTCACCGATATTGAGGGTTCGACCCGTCGGTGGGAATCCGACGCGGACGCAATGCGGTCGGCCCTGCGCGCGCACGACGAGGTGCTGCGGACAGCGATCGAGGCGCATGGCGGCTTCCTGTTCAGCCATACCGGAGATGGTGTGGTGGCCGCGTTCGCTTCGCCGGTGTCGGCTGTCGATGCTGCGGTCGCTGCTCAGCGGGCGTTGGAGTTGCCGGTGCGGATGGGGTTGGCGACCGGCGAGGCTGAGCTGCGAGACGGGGACTACTTCGGCACGGTGCTCAACCGGGCGGCGCGGGTGATGGCCGCCGGTCACGGCGGTCAGATACTCGTGGCCGACTCGACGGCAGCATTGCTGGGCGGTGTTGATCTGATGGATCTAGGCCCGCGCCGCTTGCGGGACGTACCGAACGCGATCACGGTATTTCAGCTCCAGGCGCAAGGCCTACGCACAAACTTTCCGCCGATACGAACAGTCGACTCAACGGCTGGGAACCTGCGGCGCCCGGTCAGCAGCCTGATCGGGCGCGACGATGAGGTCGCCCAGGTAGAGGCGCTGCTAAGAAAGCGTCGCTTGGTCACGTTGATTGGCGTCGGTGGGGTCGGCAAGACTCGCCTGGCACTGGAAGTCGCTGCGCGGCTATCCGATGAATTCCCGGACGGAGCATGGCTTTTCGAGCTGGCGGCGGTAACCGATGCGACCGCGGTGCCCGACGCCGCGGCCGCGGTGCTGGGTATCACCCAACAACCCGGTAAGAGTGTGGGCGAGTCGGTGGCGGCCGCATTGGAGGGCCGGTTCCGGCTGTTGGTGTTCGACAATTGCGAGCACGTCCTGGACGCCGCCGCAGATCTGGTCGAAGCGATCCTGGCGCAGTCGTCGACGGTAACGATCTTGGCCACCAGCCGCGAAGGATTGGGGACCACCGACGAGCAACTGTGGCGGGTGGCATCGCTGGACGTGGACGCGGGCATCGACTCGGCCGCGGCGAACCTATTCGTCGATCGCGCCCAGAGCGTGGATTCGGGCTTCTCGGTTGCAAAGGCTGATGATGCTGCCGCGGTGGTGGAGGTCTGCCGCCGCCTCGACGGAATACCATTGGCCATCGAGTTGGCGGCGTCACGGATGGCATCGATGACCGCGGGCGAAATCCGTGATCGTATCGATGACCGCTTCCGTCTGCTTGTCGGGTCGCGGCGCGGTCTCGGCCGCCACCAGACGCTGCGCCAAGCGGTGGCGTGGTCCTACGACCTTTTGGACGACGCGGAGAAGGTGCTGCTGGTTCGGTGTTCGGTATTCGCGGGCGGATTCGATCTCCAAAGCGCCCGCGCGGTAGCCGGATTCGATGATGCCGACGACTACGCCGTCCTAGATCTGCTCGACGCCTTGGTGCGCAAGTCGCTGCTCGTCGCCGACCGGTCCTCGGGGCGGACCCGATTCTCGATGCTGGAGACGATCCGCCAGTTCGCCGAGGAGCAACTCGCCGCCCGTGGTGAATCAGACGCGGCGCGTACCGCGCATGCCAGTCGCTTCGCCGGGGCCGAAACCGACATCCTGGCGCTGTGGGACAGCCCCCGCCAGCGCGAGGCCTACGAATGGTTCACCAGCGAGCTGGCCAATCTGCGGACCGCATTTCGCTGGGCCGCCGACCAAGACGATCTGGATGTGGCCGCCACCATCGCTACGTTCGCCGGGCTTATCGGGTTTCTGGCGGAAAATTACGAACCGACCGCGTGGGCCGAAGAACTGATCGAAGACGCCCGCGCTGTAAACCATCCTCGACTGCAGTTTCTCAGCCAGATCGCGTCGGTGTGCTACTTCGGCGGCCGTACCGAGGCGGCTGTTGGCTACGTCGAGGCGGTCGGGGCGGCGTTGCGCGACGGCCACGACGACGTGCCATTCGGGCTGGCGGGCATGGCGGGCGGTGTCTATCTCTATCTCGGCCAGCCCGAGCGATTCGTCGACTGGTGCCGCACCTATCTGGAACATGGTGTGGACACACACTCGTTAACTAAAGCGGCCTTGGTTAATGCGCTAACACTTGCAGGTTCAGCCGAAGATGCGATCGCTGCCACGGAGGGAATCGTCGCCGCCGCCGAAGCCACGAACAACCCGTGGG
>NZ_DATNJW010000044.1:0-9784 GCF_035603715.1 Mycobacterium sp.
CCTCACCGACAACCCCGACCTCGTCGCGGGCTACCTCGGGTTGGCCAACGGCCTGGGATTCCTAGCGGGCGCGATCGCCGGCTACGTCTTGCTCCGCAACGCGCTGCTGCCCCGAGGTGGTCTGGGGGCAATCCCCCGCACGCGGGTGGGGGTCCCCCCAGCCGCGGAGAGGCGAGGGGGCGTGCAGCCAGCCGTTCGCCGGGGACTGCTCGGCGTCGCGGAGGTGCGGACCATCCTGGTCACGGCCACCGCGTCGCTGCTGGCGGGTTTGGTCGCATACCTGGTCGACGTGCTGACGGGCATGGAGCGGCTCACCGCCTACGGCGGCGGCGCCGGCTCATTGCTGCGGCTGCTCGTGCTCGCGGTGATCATGGCGCCGATCGTGGCGGTGGTCATGGTGCGCGCGCAGGTGCCCGAGGCCGTCGCGGCGCTGGCGGTGTTCCGCGGCTGGATCGGCGCGACACCGGCCCGCGGGAAAGCCGCACCGCCGGCACCCGCCCGAGTGCCTCCCGTCGGCGCCCCAGCACCCCCTTCGAGCAGGTCAGCCCGCGTCGTTGCCCCCCAATCCGAAGGCAACGATCAACTGTTGCGCACCGGTATCGTCACGTACCCTGAGCACAGGAATTCGTCAGCACGGGCGGGATATCCGGGAGGGGAACCCATCCAGCGCGGGCATCCGGAGCGACCGACCGGGGAGGGGACGGAGAGAGGACCGGAGATGACTGACGGACCATCGGACAGCGCCTCACGCAAAGCTGTCACGGGCTCCGCATCGTCATCCGCAGCCGACGATTTCCAGCCCGACGTCCCCACCGACCTCCACGTCGGCACCGTCGCGGCGCCGGAAGCCTCGACGCCGCCCAACGGCGGATCGTCCGACCCCGACCTCGAGACCACCGCGTTCGGCACCACTGACCCGATCGAGTTCGACGCGCCAAGCTCGCCGGGATCCGGCCCGGCTGCGCCCTCAGACGAACAGCAGCTGGTCCCCGGTGCCAGCATCGCCCGCGGTCGCTACCGGCTGCTGGTGTTCCATGGCGGGGCCCCGCACACCCAGTTCTGGCAGGCACTGGACACCGCGCTGAACCGGCAGGTGGCACTGACTTTCGTCGATCCGGACGCAACGCTTCCCGACGGGCAACTCCGCGAGATCCTGGCTCGCACCATGCGGCTGAGCCGCATCGACAAAATCGGCATCGCCCGAATTCTCGACGTCGTGCACACCGGCGCCGGCGGCCTAGTGGTCACCGAATGGGTGCGAGGCGGCTCGCTCCAGGAGGTCGCCGACACCTCGCCGTCGGCCGCGGGCGCCTCACGCGCGATGCAAACCCTCGCCGCCGCGGCCGAGGCCGCGCACCACGCCGGCGTCGCGCTATCGATCGACCATCCCAGCCGGGTCCGGGTCAGCATCGAAGGCGATGTCGTACTGGCCTTCCCGGCGACGATGCCGGACATCAGCCCCGACGACGACATCCGCGGCATCGGCGCCGCGCTGTATGCGCTACTGGTCAACCGGTGGCCGCTGCCAGAATCCGGATCACCCAGCGGGATGGCGCAAGCACCGCGCGATTCGGCCGGCCAACCGCTCGAGCCCAGCGCCATCGACCGAGACATCCCGTTCCAGATTTCCGCGGCCGCCGCCCACTCGCTGCAGGGAGACGGTGGGATACGCAGTGCGGCAACGCTTTTGAATCTGCTTCAGCAGGCGACGGTAGTGGCCGACCGTACCGAGCTGCTCGCCCCCATCAGCGACGACGCTCCTCCACCGTCGCCCCCGCGGCCGGCGCGGGCCCGCACACCCGACATCGACGAGGCGCACGCGCGCGCCCGCCGGCGACGCGCCCTCACCATCTGGGTTAGCGCCGGCGCCGCGGTGCTCCTGGTCGCGCTGCTGGTCTTGGCCTCGGTGATCACGCGGATGTTCGGGGACGTCGGCGGCCTCGATAAGGACCAGCTCGGCCTCAACGGCCCCTCGTCCAGTTCCACCGCCGGCGCGGCGGCGGGCAGCATCGTCAAGCCGGTGAAGGCCACCGTGTTCTCCCCCGGCGGCGAGCCCGACAACCCCGAGCAGGCCGGGCAGGCGATCGACGGCAACCCGGCCACGTCGTGGGACACCGACACCTACCACGACGCGGTCCCGTTCCCCGGTTTCAAGAGCGGTATCGGCCTGCTGCTGCAGCTACCGCAAGCCACCGTGGTGGGTGCGGTCAACGTCGACGTCCCCAGCACCGGGACGAAGATCCAGATCCGCTCGTCGGCGACAGCGACACCCAGCAGGCTCGAGGACACCACCGCGCTGACGCAGCCGGTCTCGGTGCACCCCGGCCACAACAGCATTCCGGTCAACGCTTCGTCGCCCACGTCGTATGTGCTGGTGTGGATTTCGACGATGGGTACCACAAACGGCGCCAGCCGCACCGGACTCTCCGCGGTCACGGTTCAGGCCAAGTCCTGACGGGCCGCTTCGAGTGAAGTGCCGGGCAGCGGGTCATTGGTTACTGTCCGGCCGTGGGTTCCACGCAGGTTCGGCAGCAGCGTCCCGGACAACGTAGCGACGCCGAACTGTTGGCGGCTCACGTGGCGGGCGATCGCTATGCATTCGAGGAGCTGTTTCTCCGTCACCACCGGCAACTGCACCGGGTCGCCCGGCTGACCAGCCGCAGCGCCGAGGACGCCGAGGACGCGCTGCAGGAGGCGATGGTCTCGGCGTACCGCGGCGCCGCATCGTTTCGGCACCACGCCGCGGTCAGCAGTTGGCTGCACCGTATTGTCGTCAATGCTTGCCTGGACCGGTTGCGCCGCAACAAGACTCACCTGACCACTGTCCTCGACGACCGCTATCCGGCGCCGGATCGGACCGCACAGGTCGACACGGCGATCGTGGTGCAGCGGGCACTGATGCGGCTGCCGGTCGAGCAGCGCGCCGCGGTGGTTGCCGTTGACATGCACGGCTATTCGGTCGCCGACACTGCCCAGCTTCTCGGGGTTGCCGAAGGCACCGTCAAGAGTCGCTGCGCGCGGGCCCGGGCCCGGTTGGCCGGCATCCTCGGATACCTGCACACTGACACACACCGACCGGCCGGCTAGGAATCCTTCACGTCCGAAACGGCTGAGCGGCACGCCGGGAGCGCGGCCTGCGTCCCGCTGGCGCAGAGGCGCTTTCGCTGTAGTAGCACGTCGTCCCACCCGTCGTCTTGGCCTGATACATCGCGGCGTCGGCGGCGCGCAGGATTTCCGCGGCGCAGCGCTTCTCGTCGACGCGCACGGCGACGACGCCAATGCTGGCACCGATGTGCACGCGCCTCGTCGGTGTGCAATCACTCACGGCCGGGATGCGGATCGGCTTGCGCAGCGCCGCATGCAGCCGCCTGACCAGGGCGTTGACTCTGACACGCTGTATCGGTGCGGCCAGCAGCGCCACGAACTCATCGCCGCCGACTCGGCCGACGACATCATCGGGGCCCAGAGCCGCCCGGAGTCGCTGCGCGGCGACTTCCAAGACCGTGTCACCCGCATGATGACCCAACTCGTCGTTGATGATTTTGAACTTGTCGAAATCTATGAAAAGGACAGCACCCCAACGGCATTCGGCAGACCCGATCGCATCGTTGATCAATGCCACCAAATGGGCACGGTTCGGCAGGCCGGTCAAGACATCGTGGGTCGCTTGGTAAGCGAGCTGCCGGTGGGCATTGTGCTGGTCGGTGATGTCCACGATCGACATCAACACCGACGAGCGGTCCGGATCGCTGGGGTCAAGCAGCGACCAGTTGATCGATACCCATATCCGCGCGCCATCGCTGAACCGGTCGAGACCGTAGATGCCGCCTGAGCGCGGGCTGCGCTTGAGGATCTCCATGACCGGGCGCTCGTTCCAGGTGAGCAGCCTGCCGTTTGCGTCGTACACCGGCACCTCGGCCACTTTCGCGAACCCGACGGCACCGACGCCCGTCACAGACTGGCCGAAAATACGTAATGTCGCGGGGTTGGCCGATTCCACCGTGCCGTCCGCGCCGATGACGACAACCCCCTCTTGCAGAGACGCGACCACGGTCTGGCAGGTCTGCTCGATTCGCCGCAGGGCTGTGTGGTTTGCGCACAAGACGACGTATCCGTCGTCCATCCGGGACACCGCCATGCGCACCGCCAGCTCCGAGCCGTCGGCTGCCCGATGGGTGGTGTGCACGACACCGCCGCCGGCGACAATGACGGCGAGGTCGAGGTCGGCGCCGACTACCCTGCCGATCGGTAGTCCCAACGCATCCACCGCTGAGCGCTGATAGATCGCCTCGGCGGCCGGATTCCAGCTCGTCACACATCCGGACGTGGTCGTGGAGATGAACGCGTCGCAGACGTGCGCGACCAGCGCGGCCTGCAAGCGCAGACGGGCTTCGGTGGCTTTTTGCGCGCTGACGTCGCGGAACACCACCTTGTGGGCCGGCCTGCCCTCCCACTGCGTCTGGATAGCGAGCGCTTCAACCTCACGCGTGACACCGTCGAGTGTCACGATCGCCATTTCCAGCGGCGGAGTGGTATCCCCCTCGAGCTGCCGCGCAGCGATCTGAGCGCGCACCGCGCCGCGCGAATCCGGGTGGATGAAATCGGTGATCTTGCGGCCGAGCAGCTGGCTGGCCGACTGTGCGCCCATCTTGCGCACCAAGGTCTGATTGACGTAGACGTAGCGGCCGTCGGCATGAACACACATGGCGACCGGGCTGTGATCGAGTAGCCACCGGTATTGCTGGTCGGCCTCAATTTCCTGAGATTGCTCAGCAACAGCAAGCGGCGGTACGCGCTCGCTGCTTTTCAGGGCGATTCCTGCCACCGCGTTCTCCCGACGTGGTTGACCAGCAATTCAAGCGTTGGCACGGCGGGCACGGGTGTCCGCGCCGCTCAGTTTTGCCCCTAGAAACTGAATATTCCTCAGCGTTTTCTGAGTTTAGACTCATCTGGCGGTTTACGTCACCCCACTGAACGAATCGGATATGGCATTCCAGTAAACGATGCCGGAGACTGGCGAGGATGCCTGCCGACGAGCGCGACGATCCGCCGCTGACCGTCGATTCCCTCGCCGACCTGCAGGCCGGTCTGCACGACGACAACGCTGCCGCTCGGCTGCGCAAGAAGATCCGCACCGATCCCGACGCCCGGCAGACCATCGACGCGCTGAATCGGGTCCGCGGTGACGTCGCCGCGGTGATCAACGACGGATCGACGGCACCCGAAGTCGACCCAGCGGTCGTCGGTCGGATCAAGACGGCGCTGCGCGCGCAGCATGCCGTCCGCCGGGGCGGACTTCCCCGCTCGGCGCGGCTCCTGGTCGCGCTGACCGGGTTGACCGCGGTCGCCGTCGCCGCCTGGCTGGGGACCCGGGCGCTGATCACGACGCCCACGGCAACGACGAGCCGGCCGACCACTATCGAACACATCACCGTCTCGCGCCCACCGCAGACCATTCCGCTGTCGGATCAGCAGATCCTCGCCGTGGTCGACCGCGAACCGGATTTCGGCCCGCTGGCCGATTCGCGCCGCCGCGCGTCATGCCTGTCCGGTTTGGGTTATCCGGCCAACGCCCGGGTGCTGGGCGCCCGGCCCATCGACATCGCCGGGCATCCGGCCGTTCTTCTGGTGCTGCCCGGCGACACGGCCGGCGCCGTCAAAGCACTCGCGGTGGCGCCGACCTGCAGTGCAGCCAACACCGGCCTGTCGGCTGACAGGATGGTCACCCGGCCGTAGTGTTCGCGGGAACAGCACCGCATACCCTGGCGTTCCAGTGCTTTGAAGCGGTTTCAAGTACCCGAAAGGTTGGTATGAGTTCCTCAACCAGCACCGTTCACGACGTGATCGTCATCGGCTCCGGACCCGCCGGCTACACCGCGGCGCTCTATGCGGCGCGCGCGCAACTGGCGCCGGTGGTCTTCGAAGGAGTCTCGTTCGGTGGAGCCCTGATGACCACGACCGAAGTCGAGAACTATCCCGGCTTCCGCGAGGGCATTCAAGGCCCCGAGTTGATGGACCAGATGCGCGAGCAGGCGCTGCGATTCGGCGCCGATCTGCGCATGGAGGACGTCGAATCGGTGTCGCTCGACGGCCCGGTCAAATCCGTCACCACCTCCGAAGGCGAAACGCTGCACGCCCGCGCCGTCATCTTGGCGATGGGGGCCGCGGCACGTTACCTGCATGTGCCCGGTGAGCAGGAGTTGCTCGGCCGCGGCGTGAGCTCATGTGCCACCTGCGATGGCTTCTTCTTCCGCGACCAGGACATCGCGGTGATCGGCGGCGGCGACTCCGCGATGGAGGAGGCCACCTTCCTGACGAAGTTCGCCCGCAGCGTCACCCTGGTGCACCGCCGCGACGAGTTTCGCGCCTCCAAGATCATGCTCGACCGGGCCCGCGCCAACGACAAGATCAAGTTCGTCACCAACAGCGCTGTGGTCTCGGTCGAAGGCGACTCCACGGTGACTGGCTTGCGGCTGCGCGACACCGTGACCGGCAAGGAATCCACCCTGCCGGTGACCGGGGTGTTCGTCGCGATCGGCCACGACCCGCGCTCCGCGCTGATCCGCGGTGCGGTCGACCTCGACCCGGACGGCTACGTGCTGGTCAAGGGCAGCTCGACCTACACCTCGGTCGACGGCGTGTTTGCCGCGGGCGACTTGGTCGATCACACCTACCGGCAGGCGATCACCGCCGCGGGCACCGGCTGTGCCGCGGCCATCGACGCCGAGCGTTGGCTGGCCGAGCAGGCCGAGCCGGGCGAGCGCACCCAGACCAAATCCGCCGGAACACCGGCGACGGCTTCCCTCTGATTGGAGAACATACGATGACACACACCGAATCGGCCGGCAAACCTGTAGATGTGTCCGACGCGTCGTTCCAAACCGACGTGTTAGCAAGCAATACGCCTGTGCTGGTTGACTTTTGGGCAACATGGTGCGGACCGTGCAAGATGGTCGCGCCGGTGCTGGCCGAAATCGCCGCCGAAACCGCCGGACAGTTGACCATCGCCAAACTCGACGTCGACGCAAACCCCGAGACCGCGCGCAACTTTGACGTGGTGTCGATCCCAACGCTGATCCTGTTCAAGGACGGCGAACCGGTCAAGCGGATCGTCGGCGCCAAGGGTAAAGCGGCGTTGCTGCGCGAGCTTTCCGACGCCGTTCCCAACGTCGGCTAGCCGGCCAGAGATCGACGCGCTTTGCCTGGCGTTTTTCCGAAAACCTTAAGGATCTGAGACAATACCGCCAAGCCTGTCAAACAATCGGCAGGGCTTCTAGCACCGGCTCACCGGAGGCCCTTGGAATGTCGAGACCGCATCGCGGAGTCGGCGAAGCGCTGCGCCGTGGTGACCGTAACGCCGCGGTCACCGACATCCGGGCCTCGCTGACCGCGTTGGGCCATCTGGATGGCGCGGATTCGGACCTGAGCACCGGAAGGCACGTCGCCTTCGACGTATTCGACGATGAGCTCGACCACGCGGTACGGGCGTTTCAGCAGCACCGCGGGTTGCTCGTCGACGGCATCGTCGGCGAAGCCACCAACCGGGCGCTGCGGGAAGCGTCCTATCGGTTGGGTGCGCGCACCCTGCATCATCAGTTCGGTGCGCCGATGTACGGCGACGACGTCGCCACACTGCAGGCCAGGCTGCAGGATCTCGGTTTCTACACCGGCCTGGTCGACGGATACTTCGGTTTGCAGACCCACAACGGGTTGATGTCCTACCAACGCGAGTCCGGCCTCTACGCCGACGGCATCTGTGGCCCGGAAACGTTGCGTTCCTTGTACTTTCTCTCCTCGCGGGTGACCGGTGGCTCGCTGCACGCCATTCGTGAAGAGGAACTGGTACGCCGATCGGGCCCCAAGCTGTCAGGCAAGCGGATCATCATCGATCCGGGTCGCGGCGGCAACGACCACGGTCTGATCGCACGCTGCTCCACAGGACCGATCAGCGAATCAGACATCTTGTGGGACTTGGCAAGTCGCCTTGAAGGCCGGATGACCGCGATCGGCATGGAGACATTCCTGTCCCGGCCGACCAACCGTAGCCCGTCCGACCACGAGCGCGCGGCCACGGCCAACGCGGTGGGTGCCGACCTGATGATCAGCCTGCGCTGCGAGTCCCAGGCCAGCCCGTCGGCCAGCGGCGTGGCATCGTTCCACTTCGGGAACTCGCATGGTTCGGTGTCAACCATCGGCCGCAATCTGGCCGACTTCATTCAGCGAGAAGTGGTGGCGCGCACCGGTTTACGGGATTGCCGCACACATGGCCGAACTTGGGATCTGCTCCGGCTGACCCGGATGCCCACCGTCCAGGTCGACGTCGGCTACATCACCAACGCACATGACCGCGATCTGCTGGTCACCACGCAGACCCGCGATGCGATTGCCGAGGGCATATTGGCGGCGGTCAAACGGCTGTACCTGCTCGGCAAGAACGACCGGCCCACCGGCACGTTCACCTTCGCCGAATTGCTTGCTCACGAGTTGGCAGTGGAGCAGGCCGGCCGGGTTACCGGCACCTAGCCGACGACACCGGCGATCCCGCTGCGACCGGCAGTTGCAACGCCGCGCTCTCCAGCAGCCGTTCCAGGGCCGCCTCGACTTCGGCCTTCCAGCCCAGACCCTCCTCGAGCTCGAGCCGCAGCCGCGGAAAGTACGGATGCGGCGCCACCACAACGAATCCCACATCGCGCAGGAAGTCGGCGTCGATCACGCAGTGCTCGGCCGAGCAGTCACCCAGCACCTCGAGCACTGGCTGTAGCTCGGGGTCGGTGCTGGGCAGGTTGGCCAACTCCGCGACAAGCTCGGTGCGGCCGAATGCCTCCAGGGCCCGCACACCGCGACGAACCAATTCGTCGACCACCCGCGCGACGAGACTGCGCGGGAGTTCGTCGGCGGCCGGGCCGGGTTCCACCCGCATCGACGTCAACAGCACCGCGTCCGCGGAGACCGGCGCGGTCGGAAACCGATGTGCCCGTGGCACTGTGCGGGGCGGGGCGTAGAAGGCGTAGCCCAGGCAGACCGACTCGCCCTGGCCACCGTCGGCGGGCGAGGCCATGGCCACTTGGCCACACGATCCCCACTCCAGCATGACCATCGACAGCCACGCTTCCTTCTCGAATTCCGGATCGGCGAGCTGATCTTGTTGGCCGACGGTCGCGGGATCGACCTCCCAGAAGACGCAGCGGCGGGCGTGTTTCGGAAGCTGGTCGAAGGCTTCGAGTCGTAGCGGTGTGATTCGAGCGGACACTAGACTCCTGGGCCTCTGTGGGGCGGTGCCATCGTGCGCTGCTCCTCCTCGGGCCAACCCGGGCCGCCTCGTCGCGGCGCGGTCACTGATGGCCCGGCTTCCCCGCGAGCGGGTAGTACCCCCACCCCGCAGCCGAGCGTACCCCCAGGATGGGGGCGGCCGCGATACCCGAGCGAGGCCGCTTCCGGACCCCGCGGCGCCGGCCGGCGGGCGGTTTCGGGCACTCCGACCGTTCGCAGCATGCCCGGCCGCGCACCGGAATCGAAATAGTCTGGTGCACAGCCGGATTCGGGGAATCGTGGCATCTCAGGGCGGCTCGATCTGGCGGATTGTCACAGTGACGTAACGAGTCAGTGTGTACGGTCAGCTCTTTGACGCGTTCATCAATTCGACAATGCGTTGCAAATCGTCCACCGAGCCAAACTCGACCACGATCTTGCCTTTGCGCTTGCCCAGGCTCACCGTGACGCGGGTGTCGAATGCACTGGAGAGCTGCTCGGCCACATCCTGGAGGCCGGGCATGTGGATCGGCTT
>NZ_DATNJW010000045.1:0-4159 GCF_035603715.1 Mycobacterium sp.
CTGCAATACCCACAAGCCATCGACGGTGGTGGTTAACACGAATCGTCGCTTTGAAAGCCGCTGGGGCGCAAGCTTTCGCATGCGCCCCAGCCTGGCTTCCTAAGTCACCCCGCGGCGAGCGAGGCGTCCAATGCCAACGCGTCGGAGGTGATCGAGTTCAACACCTGGCCGTGCTGACCCACTACCTCGGCCAAGTGCTGCAACGGCTGCTCGATTTGCAGCATCGCTTCTTGGTACGCCGAGTGGTACTGACCGCCCATGTGGCTGGCCAGCAGGGCATTGACGTTCGTCAGATCTGCTTTGCACTGCTCCAGAGAAGCCGATGCCGACTGAAGGGTGCCGGTCGCGTGCTCGATCGCCCCGGCTTGGTAAGTGATTGTGTTCGGGTCCGACATATCTGTCTTCCTATCCCTTTATGGCTGTTGGTTGACGGCTGATCAGGACGGTGTGATCGCCTGGAGTTGACTGCTCGCGTCGTGGTCGTGCTGGGCGAACTGCGCGACCGAGATACCTAGCTTGTGAGACAGCTCGGTGCAACCGTGAATGATCCGCGTGAGGTCGGTATTGATCTCGATTGCCTTCTGCTGCGAGACGATTGCGGCGGTTCCGCTGTGTGCGCCGGCCGCGACGATTTCCTCGACCGCCGACAGACCTTGGTTGGCGGCGATGGTCGCGTGCTCCATGAGGTCTTCAATCTTCGCCTTGACCTGTAGGGCGACGTCTTGCGGAATCCGAGGGAACGCTCCTGATGGGTCAGCCATCTACTTCTTCTCCTTTATGCCAGCGCCCCGGGTAGGGGCATTATCGAGAGTCTAAGTGTGCTTTTCGGTGGCTGTCACTTCACCCTTTTTCAGCGTCATCCAAATTTCAAATTTCCCCTCTTTTCCCAATTGCACCAATGGCTTCGTTGTCCGGTACAGCGAGCTATAGGTCCGTCCGTTGCGGATCCTGGTAATCGGAGTTCACCACGATCCGTGCGTGCGTGACATCGTCCTTTTTGTCACCGGATGGGCTTTCACCACGGGCCAGCATCCCGGCCGGCGACATCGGCATTGCCGAACCACCTACACCGCGAGTCGTCGGGCTCTTCAGGTCGGCCGCGTTGAGCACACCCGCCCGTCCGGACGGCCGGCCCCCGCTCTCCGGCTCGAATGTGCTGGCCGGCGAGGTGAAGCTGGTGAGGCTTGCGGCGCTGGAGCTCAGCCCACCGACGCCTGCACCGCCGGCGCCCATGCCGCCGGCCGCGGCTCCCCCGGCCCCGCCAAGTGGCGCACCTATCGCCTCCAGCCCTGCCGCTTCCGCGGGCGCATTCGCCCCGGTGAACATGCCCATCATGCTTTGCAGTGGGCCGAGGCCACTCTGAGCCATCTGCATCGGCGCTCCCGCCATCTGAGTCATGGGCTGCATAACACCTGAAATCAGCTGTGGACCCTGCCCTAGCATCGATGTCATCTGGTTGGCGGCCTCAGAAGGCGCCGATCCAGCACTCGCGAGCTGTCCGCCGGCGGTCGTCGAGGCCTGGGCGGCGTCCTGGCCCGCGGTGCTCCCGACCTGCCCGGCGAGGGTGGCGGCCGAACCCAGGCCCGCCGGCGCCACGTCACCGGCGACCGCCGGCGGCGGAACAGCAGCCGCAGCCGCGATCGAGCCCAAGGTCGAGGCATACAACAGCCCGACGCTGGAATTCTGCGGCCAGTAATCGCCGAAGTATTGAATGTCCTGCGATGCGATACCCGGGAAGTTCTGGCCGAACCAATTGGTGGCGCACAAGGTGCCCCACAGATCCCGGTTGGCCTGGCACGCGACCGATGGAATCACCGATGGGCAGGCCATTGTGTAGGCGTCCACTGCGGCTTGCGCGAGCATGACGTGTTTGGCGCAGTGTCCTGCCAGCGGCTCCAGCCCGCCCGTGTTGAGCGCGGTTCCCCTGGCTACGTTGGCTGTGCCGGCGAGGCCGGTCCAAGATGCGCTGGTAGTCGCGATGTTGGTGGCGGACACCGCCATTCCCATTTGATGACTGGCCGCTTCGGTGGCCATCACCGCGGCGTAGGCGACGATCGATTCCGGGCCGGGACCACCCTCAAAAATCAGCGCGACGATCTCGGGCGGCGCAGCGACCCATCGTGGGTCGAGTGGCATGCCGCGCCTAGAAGGAGAACTTGGCGGCGCTGATCAGCTCTTGAAGCACATAGCTGATCGACGACATGCTCTGCCCGGTCGCATAAGACGCCCGCTGTCCGAAGTGTGACCCGGCCACGCCGAGGTAGGTGCCGCCGGCGCCGGCCATTGCCGACGCGAACGCCACGTCATCGGCGGACGCAGCCATCGGCACGACGCCGGTCAAGGCCGCGGAACCAGCCGCCGTGGTGGCCGCCATCTCCCCGGTGACCACCGACTCCGTCAACGAGGACAGGTTCACGGCCTCCGGTGAAACATCGAACATTGACATGTTGTCTCCCGTGTTCTGATCCGCAGTGCTCCCCTGCGGGATTACCAGATCTTTCTACGTACACGCGCACTCTGCAATGTGAATGAACGCGAACTGTGCAATGTGAATAAAATAGCTATTCATCCGCTTCGGGTGTCCCCACGAGCACTCCCTCGATATCGCCCTCGGTCGTGACCAATAGGCCACGCCCGGGCGGCAACTGGTGAGCGCTGATCCGCGCGAAAACCTTAACATTTGCCGGATCGTTGTCCATGAACAAGGTCGGCGACCGAGATCCCGTCATTTTCTGCAGGAACGGATTCATCACGACTTGGCCGGCCCAGTTGCCAGGCAACCGTGCAGCTATCACGTGCAGACCGACCTGCCGACTGCGCTCGATCAGTGGCAACAGCGGCGCAGTCGCGGCCGGTTTCACCACCTGATTGTGCGGCCTGAGCTCGTGTTCGTCATCGATCAGGACGAACTGGCGCGGGCCGCCCCACGCCTTGAGGTTGAGCAGCTCCTCCTGGGTCAGACCCGACGGTGGGAGGCGATCCCGCAGTTCGGCGGTCAGCTCGGCGATCACGGCATCGATGTCGTCCGCGGTGTAGGCGTAGGCGCGCACGTGTGGACCCCGGATCTTTCCGATCAGCGTGGTTTTGGGGTCGATCACGGTGATCTGGGCCTGTTCGGGGGTGAAGCGCTGCGTGATCGCCTGGCCGATAGCCGCCAGAGTCGTTGTCTTGCCGCAGAGTTGGCGGCCCATCACCAGCATGTTGGGCAATGTCCGGAGGGACAGCGCCACCGGCTGCAGACCGCTCTCCCCGATGGCGAACGGGATGTTGAGGGCGTCGGCCCCTTCCGGGGTGCGGTCGTATGCCTCGATGATCTGCGTCAACGCCACCCGCTCGGGCAGCCGCGACAGCCGCTCCACCCGGTCTGCGCCGGTGACTTGAGCGATGACCTCGCCGATACCCCGGGCGCTCACTCGCTGATTCTCGGTTCCGGTGATCTCCGGTACCCCGATCAGCAACTCGTGGCCCTCGCGGGTCAAGCCGAAACCTGGCCGGTCCAGGGTGTTGCGCGCGGCTTTGCGCCGTTCCATCGAACTACCCATCTGTGACTCGTCGGGATTGCTCAGCCGCAGCTGGATGCGCGCGTTCGACACGTTCAGCAGACCCTGCTTCTGGCCGACAAACCAGCCGTTGGCGCTCGTCATGACGTGAACGCCGTACGAAAGTCCTTGCCGGGCAATCGCGATCGCGCGATCCCCGGTCGCAAAGTCTTTCTCGTAGAGGTCCCCGTAGTTGTCGATGATGAGGAATACGTCGCCGAATTTGTCTTCCGGATCGGTTCCACCGCCGCCGGCTGCGCCGAAGCGTCGTTCCCGGAATTCGGAGATGTCGATCTGGTAGTGCTTGAACGACGCCTCGCGGGCGCGAATCAATCCTTCGATCGTCGCGATTGTTCGCGACACCCCTTCGGTGTCGTTGAGGCTCACCACACCGGCCACATGCGGCAACTCTTCCATCGGGTACAGCGACGCCCCGATGCAGAAAAACGTCACTCGCTCCGGGCGGTACATCAGCGCAGCCGACGTCATCAACGTCATCAACGTGGTGCTCTTGCCGCGCTGGGCGGTGGCAACCACCATCACGTTGTCCATCTCCACGTCGATGGAGTGCACTAGCTGCGTGTGGTCCTCGGGAACGTCGACGATCCCGATCGGCAGGG
>NZ_DATNJW010000046.1:0-3083 GCF_035603715.1 Mycobacterium sp.
AGATAATGCGAGGTCAGCAACGACTCCATCGCGCTGCTCGGGACCGGTCGCGACAGCAGAAAACCCTGCGCCCGGTGGCATCCATGGTGCATCAAGGTCCGTGCGGCAGCGGGGGTTTCGACCCCCTCGGCAACTAATTGGAGATCGAACGCCTCAGCAAGCCCGATGATCGCGCGGACGATTGCCAGATCATTGGCGTTGGTGCCTATGTCACGCACGAATCCTCTGTCGATCTTGAGCATATCGATTGGAAGTGATTTCAGGTGCGACAAGACAGCGTAGCCGGTGCCGAAGTCGTCGATGGCGATCTGGACTCCGAGTTCCTTCAACTCCGCGAGGGTTCGCTGAGTGCTTTCGATGTCGTGAACCATTGCGCGCTCGGTGATCTCGAGGCACAGTGAGCCGGCGTCGATGCCAAACTCCTCGATGGTGTCGGCAACATTGCGGACGAAACCGCGGGTGGCCAGTTCCAGAGGCGACACATTGATGCGCAACACTGCGACCTGTCCCACGCCCCGTGACCGCCATAGGCTGAATTCGGCGCAGGCGTGTCGCAGCACCCACCGGCCCAGTTCCCCAGCGAGGTCCATTGATTCGGCTATACCGATGAACGAATCCGGGAGCAGCAGCCCTCTCGTCGGGTGCCGCAAACGGACGAGCGCTTCGGCCGCGACGATGGCACCGCTCCGCAAGTCGACCTCGGGTAGATAGTGGAGCAGCAGCGCTTGGCTGTCGATGTCGCCCTGAAGATGGAGTTCAATGTCCTTGCGGAAAAGCCTCTTGAGGGAAATGTCATCATGGGCCACCGTGACCTGGTTACCGCCCGCGCGCTTGGCCGCCATGACGGCTTCATCGGCACGATGAAGTAAATCGGTGCCGTCGTCACGTCCCGGCACCCCGACTGCCACCCCGATACTGACAGTGCGGGTGATCGCATGACCGCCTATCGCGAGGCGTTCCCGCAGGGTCGTAAGCAGCTGATCAGCAAACAATTCCGCGGTATCGATTGGCATCGGCCGATCCGGAACGACGACGAACTCGTCCCCGCCCAGCCGAGCGATCATGCCCAGGTTTTCGGCGGACGTACGAAGCCGCTCGGCAAATATCTGGATGAACCAATCGCCGACGGTATGGCCGAAGCAATCGTTGATCGCCTTCAGCCGGTCGAGGTCGAAATACAACAGGGGGACAGGTCCGGGCTGTCCCGCTGCGAGTCTGTCGGCAAGGTGCGCAACAAGCGCGCGACGGTTGTCCAAACCGGTCAGATCGTCATGATCGGCGAGATAGCGAAGCTTTTGTTCAGCGGCGGTGCGGGCCTGTACCCCTGCAAACATGCACGCGACTGCCTCGAGCGTGCTGATCACTTCCGGCTTCCACTTCCTGCCACCGAATTTGACGACGCCCAGCGCCCCGGTTGTCACTTGCCTTGCAACCAGTGGTGCGACAGCCACCGCGGGCGACGCAGCGTGGCCGCGGTCCGCGATCCAATGCTGGTAAGCACCCTCCATCTGATCAGGCTTGATCACGATTGATTTCTTGGCTCGCTCGCCTAGCGCGAGTACGGGGTCGGCGCTGCTGAAGTGGACAACGGCCAGGGGATCCGGGTCGGGAACGTTGGACCTAGGTGGCCACTCCGCGACCAACACGGAGGCCCCGATGTCGTGGTCGTTGTGGCGTAAGAAGCTGTAATCCAAATCGAACTGCTCGACGAGCCTCGCCAGCACCTGTCCGCTCACCTGAGCAGCGGTTGATGCGGTTGCTTCCAGCAGTTGGCTGGCGACCGAACCGACGAGAGCTAGGCTGTCCGGCACGGCGGCCCCCCCGGGAGCTCGGTGCGTGGCCACGCGGGCCGTCGCTTCTGGTGGTGAAATTATGGCGTTGCTTTGTTAGGACAGTTCGGCTGTTGTTGCCTAGTCGTCGTGATCTTGCCCAATTGCGGCATTGACGGCCGTTCAGAGCGGAGCAGATCACGGAATCACGAAAGCATATACTAGGCCGGACAGTTCGTCTAACAATCCGGACGAAGCGCCGGTAGCTTTTGGGGTCTCAGCCAAGCGTCGATCACTCGACAGGAACGCCCCATCCGTTGGGCGCAATCAAGATCGGCTTCTTGCCATGCTGCTGACGCAACCAAACAAAAAACCCCGGCCGGCGGAAGGGCGACACCATATTCCGTGGTGCGATCCCGCCTACTCGACCCATCTGGATCGCGATACCGGCGCAGGCGCTGAAGGGGCATTTGTCGATCGCCACCACGGAACGCTTGCGGTCGACGACGTCGAGATCCGCGCTGCCATGTTGTCCGCGCTGTGCTGGGGCTGCGGCCTTAGAGGGTGAAGTCGCCGAACGGGGTGATCAATGTGTCGGTGATCGTGGCGGCTGCGCCGTCGACGCCGGGCACTGACATCCATTCGTTTTCGAACCCGCCCCCGAAATTGGCTAAGTCGATGTGTATGTAGAGGTCAGGAGCCGCGGTAGCAGCAGCCTGATCGCTCAAGGATCCGTACCCGCCTTCGCCCATGGTGTCGAGGAAGTCGTCGTTGGTGAAGGAGCCGATGATTGTCTGGGTGTCAACACCCGCAAGGAATTCGTGGAAGCCGGCAGGAGGATTAGTGAGGTACCACGTTTCAGTGCCCTGCAGCACGTCGATGAACGGCGGATACCCCTGGGGGGCCGAGGTCGGATCGAAGGTGGACGTGTCGGGCGCCCAGATGTCGGTGGTGTCGGCGTTGGCGGTGGCCAGCGGCAGAAACGCGGCGGCGAGCAGCCCGCCGGCGAAAGCGCCGAGGGTGAGGGTGATGCGACGTCGGTTCATCGCGGGGCCTCCACGGTGTGCATACCGGCTCGAAGTGGTTTGTAGGAGCGTAACCGCCGTGAACCTATTCTGAGACAAAACTGAGAAGTCGATGGCCATGATTGAGCCCCACATCTGTCGGGAGCAAAGGAAAGTTCAAGCCCGCCGCCGGCGTCTCGTGCACGGCGCAAACACTGCTGCGGCACGCCCACCTCAAAACCACCGCGATCTAACGTGCAGGTGGCCGACCCGAAACGCATCGAGGTGCAGCTCGCGTTTTGGAATCGAT
>NZ_DATNJW010000047.1:0-4908 GCF_035603715.1 Mycobacterium sp.
CGGGGAGTAGTAGTTGAGCACCATGGTCCGGTCGACGTCGTGCCAGCGCTCCAGCGACTCGGCCAGCGGCCGGCGGATGGACCGCCCGGCGTTGTTGATCAAGATGTCCACTCCGCCGAGGCGCTGCTCGACGTCGGCGACCAGCGCGTCGACGGCATCCAGATCGGACAGGTCGCAGGAGATCGCCGTCGCGTCGCCGCCGTTTTCGGTAATGCGGCCGACCAGCTCGTCGAGCAGATCCTGACGGCGGGCCACCGCGACCACGGTGGCGCCGCGGCGGGCGAACTGTTCGGCGGCCCGTTCGCCGATGCCGGACGAAGCCCCGGTGAGCAGGACGCGCTTGCCGGCGAGGTCGATCTTGGTGCCGCCTGACCCGGGCAGCAGACGTGGGGTCAGCGGCGGGCGCATGCTCGCCATCGTGATCTGGTCGGCCAGTCGGCGCAGTGGATTCTTACTCACAAGTCAGGAGTCTAGGTGGCGCCGACCGGCTCGATCGTGCCGCTGGCGTCACGCTCGGCCTCCGCGGTGACGCCAACGTCACGCTCGACGAGCCATCGTTAGAAGTAGCGCGGGAACGCGCTCCAATCCGGCGGACGTTTCTCCAGGAACGCGTCGCGGCCCTCCACGGCCTCGTCGGTCATGTATGCCAGCCGGGTGGCCTCACCGGCAAACAGCTGTTGGCCCACCAGCCCGTCGTCGAGCAGATTGAACGCGTACTTCAGCATCCGTTGCGCCTGAGGCGATTTCGCGTTGATTTCGGCGGCCCACTGAATGGCCTCCGACTCCAGCTCGGCGTGGTCGACGACGGCATTGACCGCGCCCATGTGGTGCATCTGCTCGGCGGTGTAGGGCCGGCCGAGGAAGAAGATCTCGCGGGCGAATTTCTGGCCGACCTGTCGAGCCAGGTACGCGCTGCCGTAGCCACCGTCGAAGCTGCCGACGTCGGCGTCGGTCTGCTTGAACCGGGCGTGCTCGCGGCTGGCCAGGGTCAGGTCGCAGACCACGTGCAGGCTGTGCCCACCGCCCGCGGCCCAGCCGTTGACCACGCAGATCACCACCTTGGGCATGAACCGGATCAGCCGCTGCACCTCGAGGATGTGCAGCCGGCCGGCCCGGGCGGCGTCGACAGTGTCCGCGGTCTCGCCCGCGGCGTACTGGTAGCCGCTGCGGCCGCGGATGCGCTGATCGCCGCCGGAGCAGAACGCCCAACCGCCGTCCTTCGGTGACGGCCCGTTTCCGGTCAGCAGCACCACCCCGACGTCGGGCGACATCCGGGCGTGGTCGAGCACGCGGTAGAGCTCGTCGACGGTGTGCGGGCGAAACGCGTTGCGCACCTCGGGCCGGTTGAACGCCACCCGCACGGTCGCGTCAGCGACGTGCCGGTGGTAGGTGATATCGGTCAGGTCGCCGAATCCATCGACCGGCTTCCATTCATCAGCGTGAAAGGGATTGTCGCTCAAGGTTATTGAATTCCGTCCAGTCGAAAGACCGCGCAGCGGCCGGCCAGTGCTTCGAATTCTTCCGGTCGGCCTTCGGTCACCAGGCCGGCGCGCTTCATGAAACCGACTCCGCTGGGCACCTCTTCGGGGAACACCCGCAGCACCGGGCGGGCATCATCGGCGCACAGTTCGACCATTCTGACCCGTCGAACACTTCGGCCGCGAGCGACGGTAGCTTCGCCGGCGGCGCGGACGTTGGCCACCCAGTCGGCACCGGGAAATCCCGCGACGACGTACTCGTGGCCGCCGACGGCCATCGGGGTAACGGGAGTCGAGCGCTCACGTCCCGATTTGCGTCCGGCCACCGTCAGCACGACCGGGCTCTCGCCGCCGAAACTCAGGCCCAGCCGCGACATTCGGATGAAGAGCTTGTTGGCCGGTTTGAGCCACCATGGCGGCCGGACCGATTCGCTGCTGCTCATACCGCGACGGTACCCGCTGACGTTGTCTAGTCTTTGCCCCGTGTCCCATCCGCATGAACCCCATCTGGGTTCGGTCTCGGCACGCCTGAATTGGCTTCGCGCGGGGGTTCTGGGCGCCAACGACGGGATTGTCTCGACGGCAGGCATCGTCGTCGGAGTCGCCGCGGCGACCGTGGCGCGCGGCCCGATCATGACCGCCGGAATCGCCGGGTTGGCCGCCGGCGCGGTGTCGATGGCACTCGGTGAATACGTCTCGGTCAGCGCGCAGCGCGACACCGAACAGGCTCTGCTGCAGCAGGAATGGCGCGAGCTTCGGACCGACCCCAGCGCAGAGTTGGACGAACTCGCGGCGTTGCTCGAGGCCAAGGGGTTGTCGGCGGCGACCGCACGCACCGCCGCCGAGGAACTCACCGACCACGATCCGATGGTCGCGCACGCCGAGGTCGAGCTCGGCTTCGATCCTGCGGAGCTGACCAACCCGTGGCAGGCCGCGCTGTCGTCGGCCTTGTCGTTCGGCGTGGGCGCGTTGCTGCCGCTGATCGCCATCCTGGTCGCACCGGTCGCACTGCGGATCCCGATCACGGTCGCGGCGGTGCTGTTAGCTCTGGTGATCACCGGGGCGGTCTCGGCCAGACTTGGTGGGGCGCCGAAACACCATGCGGCACTGCGTAATTTCGTCGGCGGGGGACTGGCCCTGGCGATCACCTACCTGATCGGCCATCTGGTCGGCGCCGCGATCGGCTGACCACTAATCCTGTTCGAGAAACCCCTCGATGCCGTCCGGCATGGCGCTGGATCCCGGCGCGGTGACGGCGTCGAGCCGGGCGATCGCCTCGGCGTCCAGCGTCACGTCGCCCGCGCCGAGGTTCTCCTCGAGGTGCGCGATCGACCGCGTACCCGGGATCAGCAACGTCGTCGGCGCGTGCGCCAGCAGCCAGGCCAGACCGACCTGAGCCGGTGTGGCGCCGACCTCGCCGGCGATGTCGATCACCACCGCGTTGTCGGATGCCTTGGGGAAACCCGGAAATGCCGACCCGAGCGGGAAATACGGCACCCAGGCGATGTTCTCGGCCGTACAGACCTCGATCATCTCCTCCTGCGAGCGGTCCATCAGGCTGTAGGAGTTCTGCACGCAGGCGATGCCGGCGGGCAGGGCGCGCTGCAGGATCGCGAGCGGCACACTGCTGACGCCGATCCCGCCGATCTTGCCTTCGTCGCGCAGCGCGATCATCTCAGCCAGCTGGTCGTCGAGGTCGACGATCTGGTCGCCCTCGGCCTGCACGCCCGGCCCCAGGTCCATCCGGCGCAGGTTCACCACCGGTATCCGGTCGATGCCCAGTTGGCTCAGGTCGTCTTCGACGGCGGCACGCAGCTCGGCGGGCCGTTGGGCCGCACCCAGCGGTATCGGTTCCTCGCCGGTGTATCGCGCACCCACCTTGCTGACGATGACGAGGTCATCGGGGAAGGGCGCCAACGCTTTACGGATCCGGCGGTTCACCTCGCCGGGACCATAGAACGATGCGGTGTCGATGTGGTTGACGCCGAGTTCGACCGCGCGGCGGAGCACCGCGACCGCGTCGTCAGGCGAGGTCTCGAACAGTTGCATGGCGCCGTAGCCGACTCGGGCGACCGGGTAGGTGCCGATGCTGCCGGCGCCGCCGGGGTGTGGCTTGTCAGTCATGGTGCTCCTGTCGTTCGTGAGACACTGGTAGAAATGCGGAGGACCCTCCGTTTGTTCGACTGTAGCAGAAACGGAGGATCCTCCGCTTTGGTTGAGAGTGTTCGGTCCGACGCCCGCCGCAATCGGGAGAAGCTGCTCGAGGCGGCGACCGCGGCATTCACGGTGGCCGACGGGCGGCCGGTGTCGCTGGAGTCGATTGCCCGCGATGCCGGTGTCGGCATCGGCACGCTGTATCGCCATTTCCCCAATCGTGAGGCGCTGGTCGAGGCGATTTACCGGACTGAGCTGGCCGAAGTGGCCGCTGCCGCCGAACGGCTGCTGAAACGGTATCCGCCGAAGGCTGCGCTGCGCCGGTGGATGGACCGCTATGCGAGCTTCGTCGCCGCCAAGCGCGGGATGGCCGAGTCGCTGCACGCGATGTTCGACTCCGGCGCGATGCAGCCCAGCCAGACCCGCGACAGCATCGCCGGTGCCATCGACTTGCTGCTGCGGGCTGGTGCCGACGACGGCAGCCTGCGCTCCGATGTGCAGGCCGACGACGTGGTGTCCAGCCTGATCGGCATCTTCTTGGCTAGCGGTTCGTCCGAGCAGACCGGCCGGCTGCTCGACCTGTTGGTGGCCGGTGTCGCCAAGCCGGGAATCAATTGACCCCGCGCGTGGTAGAAGCAGGCATGAAACTCAACGATGCTGCGCGTGAACTGATCGGCAACGGCGCCGACGCCACCCTGGTCACCCTGAATCCCGACGGCAGTCCCCAGGTGAGCGTGGTCTGGGTGGCGTTGCGATCCACACCCGACGGCGACGAGCTGGTCACCGGCCATCTCGCCGAGCACAAGAAGGTCCGCAATGTCCGCCACGATCCTCGCGTCGCAGTGACGATTGTGAATCCCGGAGACGTGGGCAAATCCCTGCGGTCGTATATCTCGATCGACGGGACCGCGCACATCGAGGAGGGCGGCGCCCCCGAGCTGCTCGAGCAGCTGTCAGAAGAACTGTTGGACCCCAACGTGTTTCCGCCAAAGGATGCGCCGCCGGGATACGTGACCCACATCCGCATCGACAAAGTCGGCGGGGTCGGCGTCTAACCTCAATGCCGAGTGTGCGTCCAGCCGCACACCCGAGCCGAACTCAGCCGACCGCGCGGCCGGCGCCCTCCCAGAAGCGTGCCCGCACGGCCTTCTTGTCCGGCTTGCCCAGCCCGGTCAACGGCAGCGCGTCGACGATCTCTATCCGCTTGGGTGACTGCACCGAACCCTTGCGGTCCTTGACCGCGGCCTGGATCTCGGAGGTCATCGCCTCGATCGCG
>NZ_DATNJW010000048.1:0-29091 GCF_035603715.1 Mycobacterium sp.
TCGGCCGGAAACTTCACCGCACCCGACGAACGTCTGCGCGACGCGAACAGCACCGCGCGGTCGCCGTCGACCCGGAACAAGCCCTCGGTGATCAGTGCGGTCATCTCAGGCGACCTCGATGACCATCGCGGCACCCATGCCCCCGCCGGCGCACATCGACAGCACGCCGATGCCTCCACCGCGCCTGCGTAGTTCGTAGATCGCTGAGGTGACCATCCGGGCGCCGGTCGCCGCGATCGGGTGGCCGAGGCTGATGCCCGAGCCGTAGACGTTGACGATCTCCTCGTCGAGACCGAGTTCGCGGGCGCACGCCACCGCCTGGGCGGCGAACGCCTCGTTGATCTCGAACAGTGCCACGTCCTCGAGCTTGCGGCCGGCCAACTCGAGCGCCTTCGGAATAGCCTTGATCGGCCCACTGCCGGTTCGCGTCGGATCCAGTCCGACCTGTGTCCAGGACAGCACGCTTGCCAGCACGTCCTGCTGGGTGTGCGGGCTCGCCAGTGCCACCACCGCGGCGGCATCGTTGATGCCGGAGGAGTTTCCGGCCGTCACGGTGAAGCCGTCGATCTCGGGATGCAGCACTTTCAGACCCGCCAGCGACTCCATTGAACTGCCGCGTCGGGGATGCTCGTCGTCGGCGAAGGTGATCGTGCTGCCGTCGGCTTGGGGGACCTCGATGGGGATGATCTCGTCGACGAACGAGCCCGCGTCGATGGCCTTGATTGCGCGCTGATGGCTGCGCAGCGCCCACTCGTCCTGATCTTCGCGGGTGATTCCGTACTGCAGGTTGCAGTTGTGCGCGACGGTGATGGACATGTCCATCGCGGGTGCTTCGGCGGTCGGCGGATGCGACTCGGGGAACCACTGCTCGTAGTCCTCCGGGGACTTCCCGGTAGTGAAGGGTTTGCGCTTCTGCATTATCGGGCCGGTGGACAGCGATTCCATGCCGCCGGCCAGAATGGCGCGGCTCATTCCGGACGCGATCTGACCCGCGCCCACGGCGATGGCGGACAGGCTCGACGCGCACTGCCGGTTGACGGCCAGCCCAGGAACGTCGAGTAGCCCGAGGGCCACTGCGATGTAGCGGGCGCTGTCGCCGCCGCCCTGCATGCTCTCGGCCAGGACCAGGTCGTCGAAGTCCGCCGCGTCAAGGCCGGATCGATCCAGCACGGCCGCGACGACGGGCTTGGCGAGCTCGATCGCGGGCATGTTCGCCAGCGTGCCCTTGCGTGCGGTTCCGATCGGTGTGCGGGCAGCGGCCACGATCGCTGCGCGGGACGTGGTGGTGGCCATGTGTCTCCCAAGATCGTCAAAGTTGACGGGCTGCTTGCCCGATGAGCGAGGCCAGTCTATACCGTTAAATAGATATCGGTATGTGGGCACAGGCGACGTTGGGAGCAGCCCGTGAAGGTGATCAAGTCCGTGGACGATGCGATCGCGACGGTCGGAGAGGAACTCGGCGTCAGCCGGTGGGTGGACATCGACCAGAGCCGGATCGATTCGTTCGCCGACGTCACCATGGATCACCAATGGATCCACGTCGACGTCGACAAGGCGAAGGCCGAAAGCCCCTACGGCGCAACGATCGCGCACGGCTTCCTCACGCTCTCACTGATCCCCGGCGTGAGCAAGGACAACTACCGCGTCGAGAACGCCAAGATGGGCATCAACTACGGCCTGAACAAGGTGCGGTTCCTGTCCGCGGTCACTGTGGGCAGCCGCATTCGGGTCAGGTCCGAACTCGCAGACGCCGCCAAGGTGGCCGACGACACGGTGAACCTGACCGTGCGTCACACCGTCGAGATCGAGGGCGTCAACAAACCCGCCGCGGTCGCCGAATTGATCGCTAGGTTCGTCTGGTGACTGGCGGTCCGTTCGACGGCAAGGCCGTCCTCACCGGGGCGGGCAAGTCCCAGGTCGGCCGGCGGCTGGGCCGAACGGGATTGGACCTCACCCTCGAGGCGGTGCTACGGGCGATCTCCGACGCCGGGCTGGGCATCGACGACGTCGACGGGATCGCCAGCTACCCGGGTCCGGGTGTGCCCGATCCCGGTTTCTCCGGAGCCACTGTCCAGGAGGTCCGCAACGCACTCGGCCTTCGCTCCCGCTGGTATGTCTCGTCACTGGAGACTGCCGGCCAGATCGGCCCGGCGATCGAGGCATGCATGGCGGTCAGTCTCGGGCTGGCCAACCACGTCGTGGTCTATCGGTCGGTGTGGGAATCCACCGCCGCGCAGCAGGCAGGTGGCGGCCGGGCTTCGGTGCTGTTCGGCGGCGGCGCGTTGCCCCCGCACCTGGAGTGGTCGGCGCCTTTCGGCGCACTGTCGGCGGCGAACTGGCTGGCGATGCCCGCCCAGCGCTATATGTACGACTTCGGCCTGACCCGTGAGCATTTGGGCCGCATCGCGATCAACGCGCGCACCAATGCCGGACTCAACCCGGACGCGATCTATCGCGAACCGATGACGATGGACGAGTATCTCGGCGCGCGGATGATCTCCGAGCCGCTGTGCCTCTACGACTGCGATGTGCCCTGCGACGGCGCCACCGCCGTGATCGTGTCCCGCCGTGACGCCGCCAACGGCCTGCCGCGACACCCGTTGACGGTGGAGTCGGTGGGGCCCGGCATGTTCGAGCGGGCGACGTGGGATCAGCGATCGGACATCACCACGATGGCCGCCCACGACTCGGCTGCCACGCTGTGGGAGCACACCACGTTGACTCCCGCCGACGTCGATATGGCCCAGCTCTACGACGGTTTCACCTTCCTGACGGTGATGTGGCTGGAAGCGATGGGCTTCTGCGAGCACGGCAAGGTCGGCGAATTCCTCGGCGACGGTTCGCATATCGCACTGGACGGTGCGTTGCCGATCAACACCAGCGGTGGGCAACTCTCCGGCGGTCGCCTGCATGGCATGGGCTTCCTGCACGAGGCATGCGTTCAATTGTGGGGCGAGGGCGGCGATCGGCAGGCATCCCGCACTCCCGAGGTCGTGGCCGTGGGTGTGGGCGGGGGACCGGTGGCCGGATCGATGCTGTTGAGCAGCCGGTAGGTCGATGGCTGCGGTCGACGACATGACGCTCGGTGACGTGGTCACTGACAACGCGGTGCGCTTTCCCGACGTCGTCGCATACCGACACGGCGACCGCAGCGTCACCCACGCACAATTACGGGACCGGGCAGTCCGATTGGTGTCGGCAATGGCCGCGGCCGGGGTGAAGCGCCAGGGCCGCATTGCGGTGTTGAGCCGCAACAGCATCGAGTTCGGCGAGCTGAACGCGGCCGCCCACCTTAGCGGAATCATCATGGCCACCATCAACTTCCGGCTCTCGCAGGAGGAGATCGGCGATGCGCTCCGCCGGGTCGCCCCTTCGATGGTGTTCTGCGCCGAGGAGTTCGTGGCGCTGATCGCCGATGTCGCAGCCGCTATGCCGTCGGGGCCGATGCTGGTGACCATCGGGGGAGAGGCCCCACCCGGGACCATCGGTTACGAGCGATTCATCCAAGGAGCCCCCAGCGGCGAGCTCGAATTCGTCGCGCGACCCGACGACATTGCGTACCTGCTGTTCACCAGCGGCACGACGGGTGCGTCCAAATGCTGCATCCTCGGCCAGCGGGAGATGCGCCGCGTCGTGTTCACGATGAACAGCGAGATGCGTTGCGGCAGCACCGATCGCGGGCTGATCAACATGCCGATGTTCCATTTCGGTGCGCTCGGGATTATCGGCGGACTGCACGCCCGCGGCGCAACGGTGGTGCTGCAGCAACAGTTCGACGCCGCCGACGCGGTGCGGTTGATCGCCGAGGAGCGGATCACGGTGCTGCACCTGGCACCGGTCATGCTCAAGGCACTCCTAGACGAGGTTGGCGACAACTCAGCGGTGAAATCGATTCGCACGGTGGTCTATTCGGCCGCACCGATGACAGCGCACATCCTGCGGCGGGCGCTCACCGCGCTGCCGGATGCGGGCTTTCTCAACCTTTATGGCCAGACCGAAGTCATCGTCTCCGGACTGCCCCGCGAGTTCCACATTCTCGACGAACCGGACGCTGTCGAGCGGCTGACTTCAGTGGGCTTCCCATTTCCCGGCACCCGGGTACGTATTGTCGATGAGGTCGGCGACGTCGTACCCGCGGAGCAGGCAGGTGAGATCGTCGTGCGGTCCAACTCCATGTTCCGCGGCTACTGGCAGGACGCGGCGGCAACCCAGGCGACTCTGCGCGACGGGTGGTGTCGCACCGGCGATATGGGCCGCTTGGATGGTCGGGGGCTGCTCTATTTGATGGACCGCAAGAAGGACGTGATCATCAGCGGCGGGGAGAACATTTATTCGCCGGAAGTCGAGGACGCGGTCTGTGCGGTGGACGGAGTAGTCGCCTGCGCGGTCGTCGGCGTGCCCGACGACCAGTGGGGCGAAGCGGTCTGCGCGGTTGTGGTGCCGCGCAGCGGTGCATCGCTGACGCTGCACGCGGTGCAGGAGGGCGTGCGGCAACGGCTGGCGCGCTACAAGGTGCCTCGTCGACTGGTGTTGGTCGCCGACCTGCCGGTACTGGCCAGCGGCAAAGTCGATAAGAAGCAACTGCGCGCCGACCTCAAGAGCGCAAAAGCGCACGGCGCAACAGTTTGACCATCAACGTTGCGGCCCGCTCGTCGCTGTGCGATGCGCTTGCCCCCGTTGGCTCAGACATCCGTCCCAGGACCGCCACGAACACCGCGCCCGCCACATCGGCGTCGACGCCGGGCGGCAGGTCGACGGTGGACAGTAACGCGGCAACCGATTGGAAAATCGCGCCAATGCCGTGATCGACGTCGGCATCGGAGAGCTGTTCTGCCACCGTGCCGTCGAACCACGCCCGGATCACGCCCCGGTAGGTGCGATGGAACCGGACATAGCCGTGCATCCACTCGGTCAGCGAATCGGCGGCCATGGCAGGTAGGGCGGCGGCGTGCTCCTCGATCTCGACGACCGCTCGACGAGTCAGCTCGGCAAGGATCTTGTCCTTGGTGCTGAAGTACCGGTACAAGGTCGCGCGGCTGACATCGGCGGCCGCGGCGATTTCCTCCATGCTGATGGCGTAGTAGCCGCGTTCGGCGAACAGAGCCGAGCTGACCGACAACACGTCCTGCGGAATCGGCGATCCCGCCGCCTCCGTAGCCGCTGGTGTCGCCGCGGCACCGTCGAGGACCGGTCCCGGTATTTGTACCCGCCCGGTTGTCACCTCCGGTGCCACCGCTCGCAGCACGTCGGCCGGTGTGTCGGGAAACAGCATCAATTGCAATGCGACGGTCAACGACCACGTCACGGTCCCGTGGGCGGGCAGCGGGAACATTGCCCGGTAACGGTAGAGATGAACCATGTGGGGAATCCGTCCCAGTGCTGCGGCCGCATCGTGGGCGTCCAGATCCCGCACGCGCATTCTCCGCAGCCGATCGGTGACCGTTTCATGGAACTGGTCGGCAGCCGTGCCCGCATCGATGACAGCTAATCCCGTGGCTGTGCCGATGCCCGGGAATTCGGCGAACACCGCGGCGTGGGCGTCGTAAATGACGGACCATTCCACTAGCCAGTGGTGCAGCGCCTTCATTCCATCGATCGTCGGGCCGAGTCCGCTTAGGTGCTCGGCATGTTCGAGCACGTCGCGTTCGGCCAACGCACTCAGTTCGCGGAAGATCTCCTCCTTGCCGGCGAAGTATTGATACACGGTCGCACGTGAGGAGCGGGCCGCCTTGGCGATCGCGTCCAGCGAGGTCGCGTGAAATCCGTTGGCCAGGAACACCTCCGCGGCGCATCCGAGTATGCGGTCGCGGGTGTGCAGACCGCGGCGTCCCACACCGGCATTGGCCGCGGGGGCGTAGCCGGAGCGCCGCAACTTGTCCGGAGTCCGGGTCATGCCAGAAGTATCAGACACGCTCATCGGGCCGACGGCGCCCCAGGTAGGTTGCGCTTGGCCTTGCCGGGATAGCCGAAGAACTTCTCGAAGTTGGCGTCGTTGATGGGCTGTGCGCTGTTGCGATCAGCCGCCGACCGCAGCGCCTCGAGCCGGGCTTGGGCCTTCTCGAGCGCCTCGACCGGCCCGGATGTCGCCAAGCGTTGCACCTCCTGTCCAGCCGCGGCGATCTCGAGGCGAAGCCGTTCGCCCGCCTCGCCGAAGGTCAACAGGTCGTGGTCGTCTTCATCGACCTTGTCCCGGCCTGCGCCGTCAGTGGGTCGGTTCGTGAATTCCATGTCGCGCCTCTCAACGTCTAGACGAATGTGGCGTACGTCATATAGTCTGTGAGACGAACCGTCAGAAAACAAGACCGTATGTCAGAAACGTACGACAGCTCGTTAGATGCGAAGGAGCATCATGCCGCTTCAGGACGACCACCAGATCGTGTCCGTCGACGACCACTTGGTCGAGCACCCGCGGGTGTGGCAGGACCGGTTGCCGAAGAAGTACCTCGAACAGGGCCCGCGCATCGTCGACGAAAACGGTATGCACCTGTGGCACTACGACGGGCAGGTCTTCCCGACCATCGGCCTGAATGCGGTCGCCGGCAAACCGCCGGAGGAGTGGGGCATGGATCCCGTCCGCTACGAAGACATGATTCCTGGCTGCTACGACCCGGTTGCCCGGGTCGCCGACATGGACCTCGATGGTGTGCAGTCGGCGTTGTGCTTCCCGTCCTTCCCTGGATTCGGCGGTGGCACCTTCCAGCGTGCCGATGACAAGGACCTGGCGCTGCTGTGTGTCAAGGCGTGGAACGACTTCTACATCGACGAGTGGTGCGCGGTGGCCCCCGAGCGCTACGTCCCGCTGGCGATCCTGCCGACATGGGATATCGACGCGTGTGTGGCCGAGGCGGAGCGTGTCGCCGCAAAGGGTGCGCGCACGATCTCGTTCCCGGACAGCCCGGTGCCGTTGGGTCTGCCATCGTTCCACTCAGACCACTGGGACGGCTTGTGGCGCGTCTGCTCGGACGCCAAGATGCCGGTGTCGCTGCACTTCGGGTCCGGCTCCTTCGTGCCGGGTTTCTCGTTCTCCACGATCAAGCCGGTTCCGGGTCAGATGGCGGTGCCCGACGCACCGTTTGCGGTCGCGACGGCGCTGTTCTCCACGAACCTGATGTGGTCAACCGTCGACCTGCTGTTTTCCGGCAAGCTGCAGCAGTTCCCGGATCTACAGATCTCGCTCGCTGAAGGCGGCATCGGTTGGGTGCCTTACATCCTGGAGCGAACCGACTATGTGTGGGAGCGGCATCGCTACTACCAGAAGATCGATTTCGACACCCGTCCGTCGGATCTGTTCCGCAAGCACTTCTGGGGCTGCTTCATCGACGACGAGCACGGTTTGACGAACCGGCACAGCATCGGCATCGACCGGATCATGCTCGAGATCGACTTCCCGCACAGCGATTCCAACTGGCCGAACTCGCGCAAGCGGGCAGCCGAGGTCCTCGCCGACGTACCCGACGAGGAGTGCAAGCTGATCGTCGAGGAGAACGCTCGCCGGATGCTCAACTTCCCGCGGGTGAAAGCCGACGATCGGCAGCTGGCCGGCGTCTAGAGTTTGCCTCGCGAGACCAACTGGGCGGCAATGACATTGCGCTGTATCTCGTTGGTCCCTTCGCCGACGATCATGAGGGGGGCGTCGCGGAAGTAGCGCTCGACATCGTATTCGGTGGAATAGCCGTAGCCGCCGTGGATTCGGACGGCGTTGAGCGCGATTTCCATAGCCACCTCCGACGCGAACAGCTTGGCCATCCCGGCCTCCATGTCGCAGCGCTCGCCGCTGTCGTATTTCTCTGCGGCGTAGCGGGTGAGTTGGCGTGCCGCCGTGAGTTTGGTGGCCATGTCAGCCAAGTAGTTGCCAATTGACTGGTGCTTCCAGATCGGTTGGCCGAAGGTCTCCCGCTGCTGCGCATATTTCAGCGCGTCCTCGAAAGCTGCGCTCGCCACCCCCAGCGCCCGCGAAGCCACCTGAATACGGCCCGTTTCAAGGCCTTTCATCATCTGCGCGAATCCTCTGCCCGGTTCGTCGCCGAGGATCGCCGAGGCCGGTACGCGGCAGTCGTCGAAGGACAGCTCGCAACTCTCGACGCCCTTGTAGCCCAGCTTGGGCAGGTCGCGTGAGACAGTGAGCCCCTGACCGTGTTCGACCAGGACGATCGAAATGCCCTTATGGCGTGGTACTGCGTGTGGATCTGTCTTGCACAGCAGCGCGATCAGGCCGGACTTGCGGGCGTTACTGATCCAGGTCTTCGCCCCGTTGATCACCAACTCGTTGCCCTCGGCTCGTGCGGTGGTCGTCATCGCCTGCAGGTCCGAACCGCCGCCAGGTTCGGTGAGCGCCATCGTGGCACGCATCTCCCCGCTCGCCATCCGGGGCAGATACTTCTGTCGCTGTTCTTCGTTGCCGTACAACGAGATCAGCTTTGCTACCACGGTGTGGCCGCCCATCGCGCCGGCCAGGCTCATCCAGCCACGGGCCAGCTCCTCGGTCACTTCTACGTAGCAAGGCATCGACACCGGCGAGCCGCCATATTCCTCTGGCACGGCAAGACCGAAGATCCCAATGCGTTTCATCTGCTCGATCCAGGCCTCCGGGTACTCGTTCGCGTGCTCGACTTCGCGGACTGTGGGCTTGACGTCGCGGTCGATGAACGTTCGCACCGTATCGACCAGCATGGTCTCTTCGTCGTTGAGCGCGAATGTCATCGCACTGCTGCGCGATACCCGAGCGCAGATTCGGTGGTTTTCATTCCAGACCTCTCCGTCGCCGATACGGCGCAGGGTCAACAGGGCAGCGACATCCGGTTGCCGGCGCGACCTCTTCTTCGTACCGGATAGCACTGTCAGAATCAAGTAGACTACTTAAGGCGGATACCGCCATACATGCCATGAACAAGCGGGTATAGCGCTGTCGAATGTGGACACTACTGTCAGAATAGACGAGGTCTACCGGTCTCTCAAAATAGTTAAAGCTTTAGTCTTATGCTGGCAACGTGGACGAAGCGTGCGCCGCGGGACGGTCGAGCGAAGGAGAGATCGTATGAAGGTTCGGCTCGAGCAGTCGAAGTGCGTGGGTCATGCCCAGTGCTATGCCGTCGACCCGGAGTTGTTCCCAATCGACGAGTCCGGCTACTCCATCCTCGAGGAGCACGAGGTGCGGCCCGAAGACGAGCAACTCACCCGGGACGGGGTAGCCGCATGCCCCGAAATCGCCCTGATTCTCGAGGACGGCTGAGGGCCTGCTTGCCAAGTGGGCGCCCTAACCGGCACACTGCTGACATAGTTAACCAGGTTGACTTTGTGGAGTCTCATGCAGACAGCTGATTGGCGGCCCCGGCTCGAGTCGCTTCTCGACGACTTCCGTCGTCGCCAAGCGGATGCCGCTCGGTCAGGTGACAAGCCTGACCGCATCGAGGTGGCCCGGGCCTGGCACGCCGAACTGGTCGATCACCAGCTGGCCGCTCCGGGGTGGCCGCGCGAGGTCGGTGGATTGGACCTGCCGCTGGCCGATCAGCTGGACTACTACCGGATGACCACGGATGCGGGCGCGCCGCCACACCCGTGTCCGCTCTCGTTCATCCTCGCCCCGACGTTGATCGCGCACGGCACGCAGCAGCAGAAGGATCGATTCCTCACGCCGTTGCTGCGTGCGGACGAGTTCTGGTGTCAAGGGTTTTCCGAACCCGGGGCGGGCAGCGACCTGTCGTCGCTGTCCACTCGCGCGGTCCGCGACGGCGACGTGTACCGGGTGACGGGTCAGAAGGTGTGGACCACGATGGCCGATCGCGCCGACTGGATGTTTGCGCTGGTTCGGACGGGGTCGGGAGACAAACCATCCGACGGCATCACCTATCTGCTGATCCCGATGAACAGCCCGGGAATCACCGTGCGTCCGCTGCGCGACATCAGCGGCGCCGCGCATTTCGCCGAGGTCTTCTTCGACGACGTGGCGGTGCCGGTCGACAACGTGGTCGGTGAGGAGGGCGCGGGCTGGTCGATCATGCGAACCTCGCTGGGCCACGAACGGGCCACCGCGTTTCTGGCCGACGAGTTCAAGTACCGCCGCACGGTCGACCGGGTGATCGATCTCGTTGTCTCCCAAGGTCTCGACGACGACCCGCTGGTCCGCCAGGACGTCGCGCGGCTGGAATCGGGGGTTCGCACCATCGCCGCCAACAGCGCCCGGGCCTTGGCCGCAGTGCTGCGCGGCGAAGATCCCGGCGGGGTAGCCTCGGTGAACCGACTGGTGAAGTCGGAGTTCGAGCAGCACATGCACGCGCTCGCGTTGCGAGCGGTCGGTCCCTACGCGGCGCTGGGCAGTCGCGCGGCCGACGCCGTCGACAACGGGCGCTGGACGTTCGGCTACCTGATGAGCCGGGCGACCACGATCGGCGCGGGAACCGCGGAGATCCAGCGCAACACCATCGCCGAGAGCGTGCTCGGGCTGCCGTCGCACCGGGGTGAGGGCACTCGCGCGGCCGCCGTCACGCCCGGCGCACCGCTGGCCGTGCCCGAGGAGGACGAACGCGAACTGCGGGAGGTGCTGGCGGCGACACTGCAGGCCAAGGTCGACGTGGCGAAATTGCTCGATCGCAAGCGACCCATCGATGCGGCAGAGCCCGAAGTATGGTCTGCGCTGACCGATTTCGGCTTACCGGGTCTGGTGGTCGACGAATCCCTTGGCGGCGCGGGCGCACGACCACGTCTCCTGTACGCCGCCATCGAGGAGGCCGCCAAGGCATTGGCGCCCGCACCGCTCGTTCCGACGGTGATCGCGCTCGACGTCGCGTTGCAGTGTGGGGCAAAGGCTTTGGTGCAGCGGATCACCGCCGGCGCGGCGGCCGCGTTCGCCGTACCCGTTAACGACAGCGGGTGGATGACCAGCGGCCCAGAGTTGCCCGAGTGGGACGGAGAGTGCCTTTCCGGTGTGGTGCCGGTCGTCGCCGGAGCGCCGAACGCCGAGGTGTTGGTGGTGCTGGCGCGGGTCGCCGACAGCGGTGAGGTTTTGGTCACCGTCGACGTCTCCGCCGACGGTGTCGACGTGACGGCCCAGCAGCCACTCGACCTGACTGCCACCATCGGCACGGTGACGTTGACCGCGGCCGAGGGTGAGGTGATCGCCGACGCAAACGACGTTGCACGCGTGCTCAGCACGGCCCGCCGTCAAGCGGTTCTGGCCGTGGCGGCGGACTCCGTCGGGGTTGCCTCGCGCGCATTGGCACTGGCCGTGCAGTGGGCAGGCGAACGGCATCAGTTCGGTCGCGCGATCGGCAGCTTCCAAGCGGTGTCGCACCGTTGCGCGGACATGCTGGTCGCGCTGGAGGGCGCGCGAAGCCAAGTGCTGGCGGCGGTGGAGGCCGATCTCGAAAAGTCCGGATACCTCGCGGATTTGGCCGCGGCGGCCGCACTGGATGCCGGTGTCACTGCTGCCGAGGGTGCGCTGCAGATCCACGGCGGCATCGGCTTCACCTGGGAGCATCCGATCCACCTGCTGCTACGCCGCGCTAAGGCGAACGCCGTGCTGATCGGCCGCGCCGAAGCGCTGCGTAACCGGGCGGCCGGAGAAGTGTTGGCGCTGAGCCGCTAAGACGTCAGATCGAACAGGAAGACGACAACGTGGAATACGGAATGGGTCCCGAAATGGAGGCCTTCCGCGCCGAGGTACGGGCCTTCATCGCCGAGCATGCACCGCCTATCCCGCCGCGGGCGGGCGTGCGCAGCGCGGAGAACGAAGCCGAGCTCAAGGCAATTCAGGACTGGACCGCGCGCCTGTTCGACGCCGGCTACGTCGGCGCGGACTGGCCCTCGGAGTTCGGCGGCCGCGACGATCGCTCCGCTGAACACGCGATCGTGGTGGCCGAGGAGCTCGCCCGGGCGGGAGTGCCCGGCGTGCCGAGCGGCAACGCGTTGGCATCGCACGCGCTGATCCATTACGGCACCGAAGAACAGCGCCGCAGGCACCTGCCCGAGATCCGGGCCGGTCGACAGCTGTGGTGCCAACTGTTCAGCGAACCGGGCGCAGGAAGTGACCTGGCGTCGCTGCGCACCCGCGCGGTGCTCGACGGTGATACCTATACCGTCAGCGGGCAGAAGGTGTGGACCACCGACGGGCACTGGGCCAACTACGGATATCTGTTGGCGCGCAACGATTCCGACGCCCCCAAGCACAAGGGCATCAGCGCGTTCATCCTCGACATGGCCAGCCCGGGCATCACGGTCCGCCCGCTACGCGAGTTGACCGGCACCTCGGACTTCAACGAGGTTTTCTTCGATTCCGTCGAGGTGCCTGCCGAGGCGATGATCGGAGAACCAGGACAGGGCTGGGCGATCGCCAATGCCACGTTGGGGCACGAACGCACCAGCGTGGGCGCCGCGGTCGTCAAGTTGAAGCTGGCCATTGACGGACTGGTCGGACTCGCGTCGCGCGTCACCCTGGACGGTCGTCCCGCGATCGACAGCGATCGGATCCGTGATCGGATCGGCGAGTTCAGCGCCGAGGTGGAGGCACTGTCCGCGCTGACGTATGCCAACCTCACCCGTTGGCTGCGTGGCACCGAACGCATGCACGACGGCGCGATGGCCAAGCTGATGTTCAGCGAGCTGAATCTCGAGATGGCGTGCTTCGCTGTAGAACTCGGCGGCGAAACCGGCACGTTGGTGCAGGGAGACCCGAATGTCCTCGACGGCGGTCGCTGGCAGGACGAGTGGCTGTACGCCCGCGCCTACACGATTGCCGGTGGCAGCTCGGAGATCATGCGCAACCTGATCGCCGAGCGGGGCTTGGCACTGCCGCGGGACCGGCGCTGAATGTCACGCGCTGAGCAGTGCCGCGCGGTGTTCGGCGACGCTCCCGTTGAAGGCTTCGTCGACCTTGATCCGGCGCAGGAACAGATGCAGATCGTGTTCCCAAGTGAACCCGATGCCGCCGTGCACCTGCAGCGCCGTGCCGGCAACCTTGGCGGCCGCCGATTTCGTGTACGCCGCCGCCGCGGACGCGGCTCGGGACCGTGCAGCGGCCGACGCGGTGTCCAGTGCGAGCGCCGCGGCCCACAACGTGGCTCGGCCGGCCTCCACCGCGACGGCCATGTCGGCGCAGTGATGCTTGACGGCCTGGAACGAGCCGATCGGCGCGCCGAATTGCTCGCGCTGCCCGGCGTAAGAAACCGTCATGTCGAGCAGCCGGGCCGCCGCGCCCAGCGCGTCGAACGCCCGGTGCACCGCCAACGCGTCGCGCAGCAACGCCAGTGTGCCGGTGGGCAATCGCGTCCAGTCGGCGATTGTCGCGTCGAGGTCCAGCCGCGCCCACGAACGGCTCAGATCGAGCGTCGACATCCCCGACGGCGTCGGGTCATCGAGGACTACCAGATACTCGTCACCTCCCACCTGACCGGCCACCGCGATGGAGTCCATATCGGCGGCCATCGGCACCGGACGGGTGACCCCGTTCAGCCGCAGCCCATCGCCATCGAGAGCGGCGTCGGGACCCAGCGCCAATCCGGTCAACTTGCCGTCCTCGGCGGGCGAGTCGACGTGGTTGAGCAGCCAGGCCGTAATGGTCAGATCCGCGACCGGGAGCGAGCTGATCGCGTATCCGTGCTCCTCGGCCACGACGGCGAGATCCACATGGGTGCCGCCTATTTCGAGAGTGAGCAGTGCCAGCAGACCCGACTCAGCGGCATGCGCCACGGCCGCGGAGTCGATGGTGACAGGCGCCGCGTCCAACGTCGCGCGGACCCTGGCGATGGGATCGTTTTTTGTGAGCCAGCCGCGCTCCGCCGCGGCGAGTTGGTCCTGTTCTTCTGTCAACCCGAAGTCCATTGCAAACGCCTTTCACAAAGTTGACCTAGTAAACCATGTCCACTAGCTTCAAGAGAACGGCTATCCGCCGCGGAAGTCGATCCGGAAAGTCACGATGACGAGCATCCACGAGGCGCTGGGCCGGCTCTGGGACGCCAACGACCACGACCGCATGTTGGAGTGCGATGGACGTTGGGCGTCCTGGGGTTCCGTTCGGTCGCTCACCGAGCGGATCGACAGGGAGCTCAACGCCGCCGGGTGTCAGACTGGTGGCCGGGTCGCTGTCGTGCTGTCCAATCGCATGGAGTCCGTCGCAGCGCTCATCGCAATTTTCCGGGAGGGACGCACGCTGGTGACCATCAGCCCGCTGCAGCCGCCAGACCGGCTGAGCGACGACCTTGCGGCGTCCGCGGCGTCCTTCGTCCTTGCGCCGTCCGCGTTGTGGTCCGAGGACGTATTCACCGGTGCCGTCACCGACCTCGGTGCGACCGGATGGAGTCTTGACGACGGCGAACTCGCCATCCGGGTACGGGGCACGAAGGAAGCGGTCAGTGGCGATCCGGCGGTTGCCATCGAGATGCTCACTTCGGGCACCACGGGCGCGCCGAAGCGCATCCCGTTGACCCGCGCACAATTGGAGGCTTCCCTGGCGTCGGCGTTGCAGCACAACGACCGTGCAAACGCCCGGACCAAACCCCCGTTGTCGGGCACCGTGGGCCTGGTGACATTGCCCATCGTGCACATCGGCGGGCTGTGGTCGTTGTTGCAGTCGCTGGTCGCCGCCCGTCCGATCGCGATGCTCGATCGATTCACGGTGCCGGGCTGGCACGCCGTGGTGAAGCAGTATCGGCCCGCGGTGGCGGGACTGCCCCCGGCGGCCATGCGATCGGTGCTCGAATCCGACATCCCGCAAGAGGACCTGGCGAGCGTCCGTGCCATCAATGCGGGTACCGCCGCCGTCGACCCGGCGTTGGTCGATGCGTTCTTCGAGCGGTACGGCATCCCGATCCTCGTCGTCTATGGCGCGACCGAGTTCTCCGGCGCGGTGGCCGGCTGGACCGTGAAGGACTTTCACGCGCAGTGGGTCGACAAGAAGGGGAGTGTCGGAAGGGCTTTTCCCGGCGTGCAGTTGCAGGTCGTCGACGAGCATGGTGCGGCCCTCGGCGCCAACGAGAGTGGCAGGCTGCAGGTCGCTACGCTGCAGGCCGGCGGTGCCGGAGACTGGATCACGACCAGTGACCTAGCGCATCTCGATGAAGATGGCTTCCTCTACATCGACGGTCGCGCAGACGACGTGATCGTCCGCGGCGGCTTCAAGGTGTCCCCGGAGATCGTCGTCCGCGCACTCCGCGCGCACGCGGCGGTTGCGGATGCGGCCGTCGCGCCCGTGCCAGACCAGCGGTTGGGCCAGATTCCCGTTGCCGCAGTCGAGTTGCGCCCCGGGGCAACCACCGATGGCGAGGCGCTCCGCGAGCACTGCCGGGCCACGCTGACGCCCTATGAGGTGCCGGCCCATGTCTTCGTGTTCGACGAGTTGCCGCGTGGCGCTGCGCTTAAGGTCGACCGGCGCAGGCTGATCGCGATGCTGGAGGACCATGGAGTCCCGGCTGAAACCCTAGCAACGCCAACCTGATTAGAGAGAGACATCATGGGTCGAGTAGAGGACAAAGTGGTTCTGATCACCGGGGGCGCCCGTGGTCAGGGCCGCAGCCACGCCGTCAAGCTGGCAGAGGAGGGCGCGGACGTCATCCTCTTCGACATCTGTCACGACATCGACACCAACGAATACCCGCTGGCGACATCGCGCGATCTCGAAGAAGCCGGTCTGGAGGTGGAAAAGACCGGTCGTAAGGCGTACACCGCCGAGGTCGACGTCCGCGACCGAGCGGCGCTGAACCGCGAACTAGCCAACGCGGTAGCCGAATTCGGCAAACTCGACGTAGTCGTCGCCAACGCGGGCATCTGTCCGCTGGGTACTCATCTGCCGGTTCAGGCCTTCGCTGATGCCTTCGACGTGGACTTCGTGGGTGTCGTCAACACCGTCCACGCCGCGCTGCCGTATCTGAAGTCCGGTGCGTCGATTATCACCACGGGGTCGGTCGGCGGACTGATCGCCGGGTTACAACCCCCGGGTGCGGGCGGCCCGCAGGGCCCCGGCGGTGCAGGTTACAACTACGCCAAACAGCTGGTCGACTCCTACACGCTCCGGCTCGCGGCGCAGTTGGCACCACAATCCATCCGTGCCAACGTCATTCATCCGACAAACGTGAACACCCCGATGCTCAACAGCGAGCCGATGTACCGACAGTTTCGACCGGACCTTGAAGCGCCCAGCCGCGACGATGCCCTGCTGGCCTTCCCTGTCATGCAGGCGATGCCCACGCCTTACGTCGAAACCGCGGACGTCTCGAACGCGGTCTGTTTCCTGGCTTCTGACGAGTCCCGATACGTGACAGGCCTGCAGTTCAAGGTCGACGCCGGCGCCATGCTGAAGTTTTAGGGAGGAATCAATGACCACCACCGAGAAGACCGTTGCCGACGCGGCCGCTGAAGAGGGCCGGATTACCGACGAGGACATCGAACGCGCCAAGGGGCAGATCGGAATTCCCGTTCACCAGCGCGACGAAGCGTGGAACAAACTGCCGTCAGCCGACGCGATCACGCACTTCGCCTTCGGCTGCGGCGACGACAACCCGTTGTTCCACGATCCGGCGTACGGGCCGTCGACGCGCTGGCACGGACAGATCGCATCGCCGACCTTCCCGATTGCGACGGGCCTGGATCAGACCCCAAAGTTCACCGATCCGGAGCGAAAGAAGCTGTTCCGCGGGCTGTTCCGCGGGACGGGCAAGTACTACTCGGGGGTGAAGTGGACGTGGTATCGCCCGATCTACGCGGGTCGGCCGGTGTTGGCGGAGAACTACACGCTCGATGTCCAAGTGAAGGAGAGCGAATTCTCCGGTGGGCGTTCGGTCAAGGAAACCTACCGGTATCTGTACGTCGACATCGACGGCAACCCGATCGCCACCCGCGACGAGTCGTACATCAACGCCGAGCGTCATGGCTCGAAGAAGTCCGGGAAGCTCAAGGACATTCAGCGCAAGCACTGGAGTCCCGAGGAGTTCGCTCAGGTCGAGCAGGAGTACGAGGCAGAACGACGGCGAGGCGCTGATCCGCAATGGTGGGAGGACGTCTCGGTCGGCGACGAGCTTCCGGGAATCATCAAGGGCCCGTTGACCGTCGTCGACATTATCTCGATGCACATGGGCTGGGGCTGGGGTGGCTACGGTGTGGGGCCGCTGAAATTCGCCCACAACTTGCGCAAGCGGATGCCCGCCTTCTACCAGCCGGATGACTACGGTGTCCCCGACGTCGTGCAACGACTGCACTGGGATGCGGGACGGGCTCAGGCCCTGGGTATTCCGGCGCCATACGACTACGGCCAGATGCGCGCCGCGTGGGTGAGCCACTTGCTCACCAACTGGATCGGTGACGACGGCTGGCTGGCCGAGATGGACCTGCAGCTTCGCGGCTTCAACTACCACGGAGACGTACACCGGTGCACCGGCACGGTCACCGCAAAGGGTGACGGGGCCGATGACCCGGTGGCACTGGACGTCTTCGCCACCAGCCAGCGGGATGAAACCACCACGCGGGGAACCGCGAAGGTGTTGCTGCCTTCGAAAAAGACTGGCGCCGTGGTGCTGCCGGTCCCGGATGCCGATCTGAGGAGGCGGGGCGCGCAGGTCGTTTCACGAGTCTCTGGCAAAGTCGGTGAAGAAATGCGACGACTGTATGGAGAGTGAGATCAACACATGAAAAGACTCGTTCTGGAGCCGGAGCACGAGGCGTTCCGCGAGACGGTCCGGCAGTTCATCGATCGTGAGTTGGTACCCAACGCCGAGCAATGGGAGAGCGACCGTCTCGTCGACCGCTCGGCGTTCGTCGCCGCTGGCAAGTACGGCCTGATCGGGTTCAACATGCCGGAGCAATACGGCGGTGGCGGCGTCGACGACTTCCGTTTCAACGCGGTGATCGATGAGGAGATCGCCCGCTACGGAGGACCGGCGCCGTCGCTGAGCTTGCAGAACGACGTTGTGGGACCGTACTTCTCGTCGCTGGCCAACGACGAACAGAAGGAGCGTTGGCTGCCGGGCATCATCAGCGGCGAACTGATCGTCGCGGTCGCGATGACCGAGCCTGGCGCGGGAAGCGACCTGGCCGGTATACGGACTTCGGCCGTCCGTGATGGCGACGACTGGATCATCAACGGCGCCAAGACGTTCATCTCTTCGGGTATCAACGGCGACTTGGTGGTGGTGGTCTGTCGAACCGACCCTGAAGCCGGCCACAAGGGCTTCACGTTGCTGGTGGTCGAGGCGGGCATGGAGGGTTTCAGCCGCGGCCGCAAGCTCGACAAGATGGGTTTGCACTACCAGGACACCGCCGAGCTGGCCTTCGAGAATGTGCGGGTGCCGTCGGCGAACCTGCTGGGCAAAGAGGGACGCGGCTTCTATCACCTGATGCACAACCTGCCATCCGAGCGGTTGTCCATCGCCATCTCAGCCATCGCCGGCGCGCGGGAGACCTGGCGGCAGACGTTGCAATATGCCAAGGACCGTAAAGCTTTCGGCCAGCCGATCGGTAGTTTCCAGCACAACCGATTCCTGTTGGCCGAGATGGACACCGAACTCGAGATCGGCGAGCAATACATCGACAGGTGCCTACAAGCGGTCGTGGACGGGGAACTGACCGCGGTCGAAGCGTCGAAAGCCAAGTGGTGGTGCACCGAGACCGCCAAGAAGGTGATCGATGGCTGCGTCCAGTTGCACGGCGGCTATGGCTATATGACGGAATACCGGGTTGCGCGCGACTATATGGACAACCGCATCATGACGATCTTCGGTGGCACAACCGAGATCATGAAGGACATCATCGGACGCGATCTCGGGCTGTGATCCCGCTGTGGTGAACGGCATCTCGGTCGAGCACGACGACGCAGTCCTGCGGATCCGGCTGGATCGGCCGGAGAAACTGAACGCCGTCGACACACCAATGCTCGAGGAGCTGTCGGCGCGGCTCGGTGACGCCGAGGCGGACGAGTCAGTCCGTGCCGTGTTGCTCGCCGGTGCCGGGCGAGCGTTCTGTTCCGGCGGAGACCTCACCGGCGGTGACACGGCAGGCGCAGCTGATGCCGCCAACCGAGTGGTCCGGGCGATCACCGCACTACCCAAACCGGTCGTCGCAGGGGTACATGGTGCGGCGGTCGGATTCGGCTGTGCGCTGGCGCTTTCCTGCGATCTGGTGGTGGCCGCGCCATCCGCGTACTTTCAGTTGGCCTTCAGTCGGGTGGGGCTGATGCCGGACGGCGGCACGTCCGCGCTGCTCCCCGGGCTGATTGGGCGAGCGCGCACGAAGCGCATGGCGATGGCGGCTGAAAAAGTGTCCGCAGCAACGGCGTTCGACTGGGGGATGATCGCGTACCTCACTGGCGAGAACGATTATCGGTCTGTGCTGGCCGACGTGCTGCGGTCGGCCTCCGGCGGTCCGACATTAGCGTTCGCCTGGACCAAGCGCGCGCTGGCCGCCGCGACCCTGACCGAGCTCGAGCCGGTACAAGCGCTCGAGGCCGAGGGGCAGTTGGCTTTGGTCGAGACCGCTGACTTCAGGGAAGGTGCGCGCGCCTTTCAGGAACGGCGCACCCCGAATTTCCGTGGCCACTGAACAAAGGAGAGTCGACATGACAGCCAACAAGGTACGAGTAGACGGCCTGGACATCGAATACACCGACACCGGGCAGGGACCCACCGTCCTGTTCGTGCACGGCGTCTACGTAACCGGCGCGTTGTGGAACGACGTCGTGGCCGAACTCGGTGATGGGTTTCGCTGCATCGCGCCGACCTGGCCGCTGGGCGCGCACGGCACACCCACCGACGGCGCCGATCTTGGCGCCGAGGCGGCCGCTCGGCGCATCGTCCATTTCATGGAGGCCCTCGACCTGACCGACGTCACGGTGGTGGCCAATGACACCGGCGGCGGCCTGGTGCTGGCGTCACTGGGCGATCCAGGTCTGGACACCTCACGCATTGCCCGCCTCGTGCTCACCAATTGCGATAGCTACGAACACTTTCCACCTGGCTCCTTCTCTCAGATCGTTAAGCTGTGCCGTTTCAGCTCCAAGGTGGGTGGAGGAATTGTGCGCCTGTTGGCCACCGGACCAGGACAGAGCTTCTTCCTCAAGGCGGTGTCCAAGCACCCCCCGACCCCGGAACGGCGACGCGAGATCTTCGGTGCGTTCGCCACTAGCGGAGCGGCCCGCCGCGACGCGGTCACGGTGACCGCCTCATTGGATCCGGCTCTCACATTGCGCGCCGCGCCGGCGATCGAGGCGTTCGACAGACCTGTCACTTTGACGTGGGGCACCGAGGATCGGCTGTTCCCCCTCGACCACGCCCGCCGGCTGCACGACGCATTCCCGCATGCCACGTTGATCGAGACCCCCGGCAGCTCCACCTTCGTCATGATCGATGCACCCGGAAAGCTCGCCGAAGCGATCCGCAACGGTTGAAGCCCTGAATTATCCGAGCCTGGTTATCAGTTGCTGATGGCTGGCGCCGCTCGCGAGAACGTTGTATCGGTGAGTTGGGCGACGAGGAAGGTGGCGATATCGGCACGCGACATCGCGGACCCCACCTTGGCGTGGCCGAGAAAGCCCGCGCGGACAGTACCTTTCGGCTTCCCGCCGGTGGGTCGGGTGATGCGCGCGATGGTCCAGTCGAGATCGGACTGGGTGACCGCTGTTGTCATGCCGACCAATTCGTGCAGCGCATTGGGAAACAGCAGTCCGGCAATGACCGGCAGGATCGTGGCTTTCAGGGTTGGGCTGTCGCGCTCATCGGGCACAGATGGCGTCGCCAGCCCGATGTAGCGTCCGACGTGTTCGCTCTGCATGGCGGCGACGATGTTCTTGGTGCCGTCGGCCACCGGAGTGCCCTTGGAACCGCATCGCAGCAGCGGACCGAGCGCACTGATCACCGCATCCGAGCCGCGGACCGCCTGCTGGATCCGCGCCTCGTCGGACAGCTCACCGGAAATAGTCACCAGGCGTGGATCCTTATGGCCCAACTTGCCGGGATTGCGGACGTACGCGGTCACTCCGTGGCCGCCGATCAGCAGGTCGTCGACGACTAGCCGACCGATCTGTCCGGTCGCGCCGAAGACGGTGACTTTCATGTCGGTCCCTTGGTCGAGCAAGTTGCCGGCTAAAGATTACGCGTTGATAGTAGACCTCGACGTTGCTTACCTAGTAACCTATGTTGGCACTGAGTCAGCGTGCCCGGCAGGACAGAGGTGAGCGATGCAGAAACCGATGACCGGCGTACGCGTGCTCGAAGTCGCGCAATTCACCTTCGTGCCTTCGGCCGGCGCGGTCCTCGCCGACTGGGGCGCCGACGTGATCAAGATCGAGAACCCGGTGACAGGTGACGCGCAGAGGGGACTCGTCACCGTCGCCGGTCGCTCCGCGACCACACCGGGAGTCTCGTTCTCGCCGACCGTCGAAGCCCCCAACCGGGGTAAGCGCAGTGTCGGACTGTCCCTGGCGTTGAAGCAAACCCGGCCGGTGTTCGAAGAACTCGTCCGGCGCAGCGACGTCTTCTTGACCAATGTGCTGCCTCAGGCGCGTGCGAAGCTACGGATCGACCTGGATGAGGTACGGCGTATCAATCCGTCGATCATCTACGTCGCGGGCAGCGGTTTCGGGAGCGAAGGGCCCGATCGTGAGACAGGCGCACACGACGCGACCGCGTTCTGGGCGCGCGCCGGCAACGCCGATGGAGTCACCCCAACGGAATCCGAAGTGCCAACCGGGATGCCGGCCGGCGCGTTCGGCGACAACATGGGTGGCATCACCATCGCTGGGGCGGTGGCCGCCGCCCTTTACGGCCGGCAAGCGACGGGGCAGACGTCCGTCATCGACGTGTCACTGCTGGCGGTCGGGGCATGGGCCAACCAATCCAGCGTCAACCTCGCCATGCTTTACGGCTGTCCGCTGCCGAAGATCGACCAGCGGACGCAAGCCCCGGGCAATCCGCTCACCGGCGCCTACCGGTGCTCGGACGGCCGCTTCATTCAACTCTCGATGCTTCAGCCCACGAGGTACTGGAGTTCGGTCTGCCGGCTTTTCGGACTCGACGCAGCTGCCGAGGACGAGCGATTCGACTCGCTCGAGTCGTTGGCGGCCAACGCCGATGAGGCCACCGCGTTGCTCGCCGACGCCATCGGATCGCGAACCTTCGACGACTGCACCCGGCTGCTGAGTCTGCTGCGAGGCCAGTGGTCTCCGGTGCAGGATGCCTGGGAGGTTGCCCACGACGAGTCGCTGATCGCCAACGGGCGCATCGCCGACGTCAGGGATGCCCAGGGCAATCAGCGACGGCTGGTGGCGAACCCGGTGAAGTTCGACGAAGCCGCCGCCCACCTTATGCGTGCGCCGCTGTTCGCCGAACATACCGACGAAGTGCTGCGGGAGCTCGGCATTAACGACCACGACCTGATCGAACTGAAGATCGAGGGCGCCATCACCTGAGCGCGATCAGCTCACCACTATTGACGGTGGTGGCGTGAATCCCGGGTTCGCCAACGCCGTCGCCATACCGCTGCCGATCGGTCCGGTCTCGTCGAACAGCGTCGCCACCCCGGTGGCGACCCCCGCGTGGCTATAGTGCGTCACCGAGGCTAATCCGATGTAGACGCCTTCCGGCAGGCGACTGAGCGTGACTGTGTAGTCGGCGTTGATGAACTGCAATCCTTCAGTACCCCAATGGGTTAACGAACTCGTGACGTCCGCAGCCATCACGGCGCGAGTGAAAGGCGACAGTGGCTCGTCGTCGACGAGCAGCTTGGTCTCCCGTATCCACGCGAATTTCTGGCCGTGGTGTTGCCATTCGGTGATGCCGACACCTGGACTGCCCGCGACCGGGTCCCGGCCGTATGACTGCAACACCATCGGGACATCACCGGCCAACATCACCGGATCTGCTGGGATTGCGGGCATGGTGACGGGTGAGGTCCACACCGTGTCCACGGTGGTGTGCTCGCTGCGGCGAAGAAACAATGCGCTGGCCCGGGCCACGATCACGTCGTTCTGAGTCATGACCGCATCCACCAGTCGAAGTCGACGGCCGTCACGCACCACCGAGGAGTGCATCTGCAACGGCTTCAGTGCCACCGGCCTGAGCAGGTCCACCGTCAGTCGGGCGGGCTGAAGGTCGACGTCGTCGACTTCTAGCTCGACAGCTCGGCCCAGCAATCCGCCGACATAGTTGCCGCTGATCGACGGACCCCACGGCCCCCTCGCCAGACGGGTTGGGACATAGCCTGTTCCGTCGGTGACGAAAAAGCATGTCGGCGCCGCGTCGGATGAATTCTTCGGTGAATCTGTCATCGGACGCTCTGTCGCAGTCGGCAGCGCTGTAGAAGTATTTCTGCCAACTGCACCGGGTGGCTGAACATCACGTCGTGACAGGCATCGACTGAGATCACCTCGTGCACGCCGCCGAGGGCGGCGATGCTGGCACGCTGGGACTTTTGCGACAAGGCTCGGTCGCGGGTGGTCAGCACCCAGCTACGCGGCACGTCGTCGGGAAACCCGCTGCGATCCACCGGTTCTGCGGGAATCCGCGCCGCTTCGGTATACAACCGCGACATCGCGAGCCGACGCTGTTGCTTCGTCATACCGTTGCAGAACGCGTACTGCGCGGCCACGCTGGGAATCTTGAATGGCCTGCCGCCTCGAGCGGCGAACCGCGCGAAGGCCGCCAGTGGACCGCCCAAGGTGTCGACGATCGCCTGACCCTGACGGGGAACGAACGCCGTAACGAGAACCATCTCGCGTACCCGTGCTGAGCCGAGTTTGGTGACGACGCCGGGGACCGTCACCCCGGCCATCGAGTGGCCCACGATCACGATGTCACCGAGACCCGCGTCCTCGATGTCGGCGACGACGGAATCCACCCATTCGTCGATGGTGGCGGTCGCCAAGTCTCCAGGCGTGCGGCCGCGGCCCGGTAAGTCCACGGCCAGAGTGCGCAATTCCGGCTCCGCACAATGCAATTCGGCGACAACGAGGTCCCAGCAGTCGGCGGCGTGCTCGCCGCCGTGAACCAGCACGAGGTCGGGCAGAGTCATGTTTGGCCTCTCATCGGTCGATCAACTGTGAGGTCAGCATGTCGATGTCGGTGCGGAAGTCGGTGAAGCTCCTGCTGGCCGGCTCGATAGTGATCCACGTGACGCCCGCCTCGGCGTAGGCGTCGAGCCGTGGTTGCACTGCAGCGCAGAATTTCTCACAGGCGCCGCTGGCGAGCAGGTCGGCTTCGAAGGGAACGAAGGCGATGTCGGCAGCGCCGCGACCCGTCTCCGCCCGTTGTTTGTTCACCTTTGAGATCCACTTGGCAAGCGTGTCGATGTCTTCGAGTGGGCGGGCGCGGGTGATCGCGGCCATTTCGCCCGATGCCGCCATCGGCATCCAGCCGTCGGCGACCTCGACGGCACGACGCTGGGCGGCTGCACCGTTGCCGCCGATCCAGATCGGCGGACCGCCTGTCGTCAGCGGCGGTGGCAGCGCGACGTGGCCTTCGATCCCGAATTCCGGCCCGTCGTGGTCGATGCCCGCCCAGGTCGCTTTCCACGCGGCGATTGCCTCGTCGAGCAGCGCGCCACGCCGGTCGAAATCGGCGCCCAGCGCTTCGAACTCGGCCTTCAGATAGCCGGCCCCGGTGCCCAGTGTGAAACGACCGCCGGAGAGCAGATCGAAGCTCGCGGCGGCCTTCGCCGTCAGGTAGGGGCTGCGATAACCCGACACCAGGATGTAGGTCATCAATCGGATGCGGGTAGTGGCGGCCGCCGCGAAGCTCAGCGACACGAATGGATCGAAAGCGTGGTGGCCGCCACGGGCCAACCACCCCCGGTCGGGATAGGGGTGTTCGGACATCGAAAAGCCATCGAAGCCGGCCTCTTCCACCAACCGCGCGACGTCGCCGATGCCTGCGCCCTCACACCAGCGGTTCCAGTGCTTGACGGCACGCATCGGGAACATCAGGTTGTAGTGCATCATCGCACCAGCGATCGAGCGATGATCTCTCGCTGCACTTCCGTGGCGCCTTCACCGAGTCGCTTGACCCGCAGGTCACGAAACCATCTCTCGAGCGGCAATTCGGTGGAGATTCCCAGTGCGCCGTGAATCTGGATGCAGCGGTCCAGAACTCGGTAGGCGGCCTCGGTGGCGAACATCTTGGCCACCGAGGCGTCTACCCGCACGTCACGTCCAAGGTCGGCGTTCCAGGCGGCTTGGTATATCAGCAGCCGTGCGGCCCGCAGGTCCACCTCACTGTCCGCCAGCATCCACTTGATGCCCTGCTTATCGGCTAGCCTGCCCCCGAAGACGTCTCGGTCCTTGGCCCATTGGCAAGTCATGTCCAGCGCGCTCTGCGCGATGCCGATCGGCCCGGCCCCGTAAACGATACGGCCGTGTACCAGGAACTCGGTAGCGAGCGAAAAGCCCTGTCCCTCAGCGCCGATCAGTTGCTCGGTCGGGAGCCGAACATTGTCGAAGTTCAGTTCGTAAGGTGCGAAGGACGCCATGACAGGGATGCGGCTGAACGTGACGCCTGGGGTGTCCTTTTCGAGAATGAATGCCGAGATACCCTCTCGACCTTCGCCAGTGCGGGCGTACACCACCCCCCAATCAGCATGCGGGGCGTGCGAAATCCACATCTTGGAGCCGTTGAGTACATAGCAGCCGCCCTCACGCGTCGCCTTGAGCTTGATCGCCCGCGCCGGGTCAGATCCGCCGGAGGCCTCGGTGATCGCGGTGTACGCCTTGGACATCACACCGTCGATGACGGGTCTGGCGTACTTCTCGAACTGTTCGGGTGATGCCTTGAACATGATGTTGGGCGGGTTGCCGCCGAATGCACCGAGGGCCGGGAAAAACGCTCCCATCCGGCATTTCGCGGCTTCTTCGGCGACCACGACTTGGCCGAGCACGCTGAGCCCGGCGCCGCCGTACTCTTCGGGCGTCTGCAGTGACCACAGCCCGAGCTTCCTGGCTTTCGCCTGCAACTCGACGAGCTGTTCGCGGGGTAGCCCAACCGTGTCGTGGTCCAGCTTCTCCTCGAGCGGATGGACCTGCGCATCCATGAACCGCCGCACCGTGTCGCGCAGCATCACCAATTCTTGCGGCAGCTGCCATGCGCCGGAAGGCTCTTCGGCCATCAGACCCGCGCCGCTGCTGCCGCCCGCAGGTCGCGCGCGCTCTGCAGCTGCGGCTCGTGGTTGGCCTCGTACTGCTCGATCCATTCGTGCGGCAATTTGCCCCACGCCTCGCCGATCCGCAGCCGTTGCTCGGAGCTGAACACCTCCGCGGCGACGACGTCCCCGACAAAGATGGTGTTCTCGTCGTTGTCCAACGACCCTGTGATGCGGCACTCGACGTAGCTGTGTGCGTCGAGCAGGATCGGCGCGCCGGTTACACCCGGCTTGGTGCGCAGCGTCGACATCTTGTCGCCATCGCGGCCTGAACTGCCGCCAAGAGTCATCAGGATCTCCATCGACTTGTCGATCTCGTCCGGGCCGGCCGACAGCATGTGCATCACGAAGATGCCGGAGTTGACCAGCATGTCGTGCGACCTGTTGTACTTGGTCAGGCTGACAGTCGCGCGGGGCAGTTCCGGCACGATGCTGGCCGAGCCCGCAGACAGCGATATCAACCCATTGCCGAAACCGCCGTCAATCGTGGTGACTGCCACCGGAAATGGCCGGAGACCGGCCAGCACCTTGTCGGCGGCCGTAAGGTCGAGCGTCATCTGCAATCCCCTGTCGATCGAATTGAAGTCAGCCGAGCGTGAACGGGTCGCGGGTGTCCCCAGAGAGCTCCACCCACACCGCCTTGGTCTCGGTGAAGTCTTTGACGGCGTCAATACCGTTTTCCCGCCCGATACCGCTGAAGCCGGTGCCGCCGAACGGAACATGAGGCGCGACAACGCGGTACGCGTTGACCCAGACGGTGCCGGCCCGCAGCTTGGCGGCCACCCGGTGCGCACGGTGGACGTCCTTGGTCCACACCGCCGCGGCCAATCCGAACTCCGTGCCGTTGGCCGCGGCGACGGCCTCGTCCTCGTCGGAGAAGGTCATCACCGCCAGTACCGGCCCGAAGATCTCCTCGGCGACCGCACGCATCGAGGAGTCGACACCGGTCAGCACCGTCGGCTTGACGAAGTAGCCACCGAGATCAGCGGCCGGCTCGCCACCGTAGGCGATCGTCGCACCCTGCTCGCGCGCAGAAGCGAAGTGCGACAGCACCTTCTCGTACTGCGGCTGATTGGACACCGGGCCCATCTCGGTCGTCGGGTCCTTCGGATCACCCAGCTTGATGGTCGCCGCCCTCGCGATGATCTTGTCCACCAGCGCGTCGGCGACGCTGCGGTCTACCAGGAGGCGTGAGCCCGCCAGACATGTCTGGCCGGTGGCGGCGAAGACGCCGGCGATCACCCCGTTGGCCGCGGCGTCGAGATCGGCATCGGCGAACACCACCTGCGCCGACTTGCCGCCGAGCTCCAGCGAGAATCGAGTCATGTTGTCGATCGCGGCCTTGCCCACCTGAATGCCGGTGGTCGTCGAGCCGGTGAACGCGATCTTGTCGACACCGGGGTGCGACGCCAGCGCGGCACCCGTCTCCGGACCCCAACCGGTGACCACGTTGATGACGCCCGGTGGAAAACCGGCCTCGGCGAACAGCTTTGCGAACGCGAGCGTCGATGTCGGGGTGTGGTCGCTGGGCTTGACGACGAAGGTGCAACCCGCGGCCAGTCCGGCGGCCAACTTCCAGGTCAACAGCAGCAGCGGTGAGTTCCAGGGTGTGATGGCGCCGACCACGCCGACGGGTTCGTGGCGGGTATAGACGAAGTAGTTGGGCTTATCCACCGGTATGACGTCGCCCTGCAGCTTGTCTGCCAGCCCGCCATAGTAGAAGTAGTAGTCCGGCAGCGACCGCATCTGGCCGACCATTTCACGAAGCAGCTTGCCGCCGTCACGCACCTCGAGTTCGGCGAGCTGCTCGGCCTCACGCGCGATGATCTCGCCGAGACGAAGGAGCAGCTTGCCGCGGGCGGTTGCTGTCAGCGCACCCCACGGTCCATTCAGCGCAGCCCGGGCCGCGGCGACGGCGCGGTCCACGTCGGCGGCCCCACCGTCGGGTACCCGCGCCCAGGGTCTGCCAGTGAAGGGGTCAACGCTGTCGTAGGTCGCTCCCGTTGCGGCGGAGGACGATTCGCCCCCGATGAGCAGGTCGAACTGGACCAGCTGCTCGATCGCTGTGTCGGTCATCGCCCCCTCCTCACCGTGTTCGGGGTTTCTTCTTGTTGTTCAACGAGTCCGGGGTGGCGCCGGCGTTGCCGAGGTCGGTGTAGAACTTGCCTTGCCGGGCAGCCACACTCGGGGTCAGATCGCGGGCCTCCCACATCGCGCGCACGGTGCCCTGGACACCATTAGGTCGGCGCGCGGCGATTTCCGCGGCCAATTCGAAAGCGCGGGCGCGTAGTTGATCGTCGGGGACCACCTCGGTCACGAGCCCGATGCGCAGGGCGGTCTGCGCGGACATCCGCTCCTCACTGCCCAGCAACGCCCACCGCATCACCTCGCCGTAGGGCACGCCGAGGGCCAGCATGCCCATCGGCTCCAACGCCGAGACAATGCCCGCGTTGGCATGAGGGTCGAAGAACGTAGCCGTCTCGCTGCAGATCGAGAAGTCGCACTCATTAACGAAGTACATGGCTCCGCCGGCCACGATGCCATGCAGAGCCGCGATCACCGGCTTCCATACCCTGTGCGCCTTCGGCCCCAGTAATTCGCCGGGATCTTCCTGGTCGAAGATCGGTCGGTGCTTCCACCAGGTGCCTTCGGTGACGTCGATGCCGGTGCAGAAGGCACGTTCGCCGTTGGCGCACAGCACCGCGACATGGATGTCCTCGTCATCACGGACTCGGGCCCAGACTATGGCGAGTTCGGCGGCCATCCGTTCGGTGAAGCTGTTCAGCCTCTCGGGCCGGTTGAGCGCAACGGTGGCTACGTGGTCAGTCACCTGGAATTCAATAGTGGCAAGGTCGGTCTGCTCGATCACCATCGCTCCTCGGTCGATCCGGTAGGTACCGGCATCTTCGCACCCGGCTCGCTGACATGGCTAACCTGGTTAGCGATCTCGCGCTTGAGGATCTTGCCCGCGGGGCCCAACGGGAACTCGCGCCA
>NZ_DATNJW010000049.1:0-2292 GCF_035603715.1 Mycobacterium sp.
ATTTTTTCCGGCTCGCCGCTGCGGTCCCGGGACGGCAGGCTGAAGTGGATCATCACCATCGCGGCGAGCGCCAACGGGACGTTGATCCAGAACACGTCCTGCCAGCGACTGGTCAGCCAGACGATGAAGATTCCGTAGAGCGGGCCGAGGACGCTGCCCAGTTCCTGTGCGGCACCGATGCCCCCGAGGACACCGGCGCGGTTGCGCTGGGCCCACAGGTCAGCGCCCAGTGCGAGCGTCACCGGCAACAGTGCGCCGCTGGCCACGCCCTGGATGGTGCGGCCAACCACCAGTACGTCCAAGTCGGTTGACATCGCCGTGATCACCGACCCGACCAGGAAGGTGGCCAGGCTGACTTGCAGAAGCAGCTTGCGGCCGAACCGGTCGGATGCCCGGCCAAGCAGCGGCATCGCCGCGATGTAGCCCAGCAGATACCAGGTGATGATCGGCGTGATGCGCTGCAGATGGTTGACCGGAATGCCGATGGTGCTGATGATGTCGCGCATGATGGTGACCACGACATAGGTGTCGAGTGCACCGAGTAGTACGGCCAGGCTGCCGGCGCCGATCGCGACGCCGCGCCCCGCGTGCCGGGGTGCCGTCACGGGGCGACAGGGGGCTTGGTGACCTGCACCGGCGCGTTCCAGTTCGACAGCGTCATCTGGACCGAGTTGCCCGGAGTCTGCTCCAGCTGGATCTGGGCCAACTGGTGGTCACCGTTTTCCTCGATCCACGCGGTCGTGTTAGCCGGTTGCGTCGCTTTCATCTGCGGGGCAAGGCCATTCACCGCGTCCGCCGACGTGGTTCCGGTGATCTTGATGGTGCTCTGCCCGTTGATCGTTTCGCGAGACTCGGCCTTCGGATTACTCAGATTGGTCAGCACGTTCGCCAAGCCGGTGTCCGGCTTGAGGATCGAGGACGGGTCGTAGATAGCGGCCGCCGGCCCGAAGCTTTCCCACTGGCCCGGGCTCATCGCCGCGTACAGGGTTCCGCTGTCGACCACGAACTGGGCGTCGATGTCGGAGCCGCCGAACGTGATGTTGGCATTGCCCTGGGCGGCGGTGGCGGGCGCGGTGGTCAGGTCGCCGGTGAGGTTCTTGATCGGCAGGTGCTTGATCTTGCCGTTGACCGACAGCACCAGGTGCACGCTCTTGACGTTTTTGGTGCTTTGGACGGATTCCTTGATCAGGTTGGCCGCGTCCGGCAGCGCAGCGCCGGACTGTTTCGAGGACGATGAGCAGCCGCTGACAACAGTGGCTGCGATCGCGAGTGCGGCGAGAACGGCGAGGATTGGGCGACGCGTCTGCATAACTTGCAGAGTAGCGGGTCGCTGGAAGTCGATCATGATGCGCAAGGCTGCTGCGGCGTCGCGCGGGGGAGCCGCAATCACTAGCCTGAGGCCATGTTCACCGGAATCGTTGAGGAGTTGGGTGAGGTCGTCGGCAAGGATGACCTGGGCGATTCCGCTCGCTTCACCATCCAGGGTCCGGTGGTGACTGCCGACGCCGGTCACGGCGACTCGATCGCCGTCAACGGCGTGTGCCTGACGGTCGTTGAAGTGCTGCCCGGCGGCCAGTTCACGGCCGACGTGATGGGCGAGACATTGAGCCGGTCCAGCTTGGGTCGGCTGGCCGCAGGTAGCCGGGTCAACCTCGAGCGCGCCGCCGCGGTGAACAGCCGGCTCGGCGGTCACATCGTGCAGGGACACGTTGACGGCACCGGGAAGATCTTGTCCCGCTCACCTTCCGAAAACTGGGAAGTGGTCCGCATCGGCCTGCCCGCGGAACTGACCCGCTATGTCGTCGAAAAAGGTTCGATCACCGTCGACGGCATTTCGCTGACCGTCTCAGCGCTCGGCGACGACTGGTTTGAGGTGTCGCTGATTCCGACGACTCGCGAGCTGACCACATTGGGTCATGCTCAAGCCGGGGATCCGGTGAACCTTGAGGTCGATGTCATTGCGAAATACGTTGAGCGGCTGATCACGACAAAGTAGGGCTCCAACTGCATCAGGTGCCGTTGGGGCCATTGTTGCCGCTGTAGCCGAGGCCGCCGAGGGGGTTGCCCGAGCCGCCAAGGCTGAAGTCACCGCCCTGGCCGCCGTAGCCAAACGTACCGTCCGCCCCGGGCGCCCCGCGCGTGGAATCCTCGGCGTTCCCGCCGGCACCGCCGGCGCCGTGGTTGCCGCCGGCGCCGCCGTTGGCGCCGTTGCCACCGTGACCGCCGGGGCCAGACACGGAGCTGCCGCCGGCGCCACCGGCACCGCCGTCGCCGCCGGTCAAGCCGTTGCCG
>NZ_DATNJW010000050.1:0-2506 GCF_035603715.1 Mycobacterium sp.
GAAGTTACTGCACCAGATCGCCCGGGGATTGCCTTCACCTACGTCACCGACGGCGGCTTGACCTCCCCCTTGGGGCTGAAGCGATATCGCCTCTTTCACGCCCGATTGGGCAGCATCTCAGCAAGCCGTTTGCACGGGAAAACAGAAGTGAAGATACAGCCAGAAGACCACGCGTCCAAAGACGCGGCGTAGCCGGATTCGGTCATAGATTAAGCACCATGCAAAACATCGCCACCCATGGCCCGTCAACGCACTCGTCAGCAGTGGTGACTGCCGTGCGCACCGGCATCACCAGCCTTGCACACGCTTTGGTTAGCGCCTTGGTGCTGCTGACCGCCGCCATTATTTGCGCCGGCGCGGCAGGCGCCGACCCAAGCCAGCAGGATCAGTTTGTGGCTCTGCTCGAACAAGAACAGATTCCGCCCATCGATGACGGTGAGGTGCCTGGTGTCGTCGCCCGAGCCCAGCAGATTTGTGGCGAACTCAACGGCGGCAGCCCGGTCGACGCCATGGTAAACGAAGAGATGAACCGTGGGTATGAGGAAAATCCGCGTTTACACCTATACCCCGACCGCGTTAGAAGAACCGCAATCAGATTCATCACCGCATCAGTTGACGTTTACTGCCCACGCCATAAAGGCGAGCTTCCGCCGTACGAGTAAATCACTGAGCTGGCCGGCTCCATGTTTTATCCTCGCGGCGTATATAGGGAGTTATGGAAGGCGAAAAGACGACCGGGCTGGTCGAGCTCTGGAGCAAAACGAAAGGCGAGCTTGAGTCCCGCGTCTTCCAGGACGAAGACCAGTTTGTGCTGGTCATCCGAAGGATCCAGCCGGGACAGCCGAAGCAATATGTCTTCTGGCACCCGTACCCGAATCTCGAGGCGGCGAAAGCACAAGTTCCTAGCTAGCCCGACGGCGGTCCGGCCAGCTCCACATCGTCCGCTGGAAGCGGCGTCAAATGATGTACGGCGCGATCAGAGTGGTAGCACCCAACACCACCAACCCGATCACGAATGCGACGATCGTAAAGCCCATCACCTGACGGACATTGAGCTTTGCGATCGCAAGAAGGGGCAGCAACCAGAACGGCTGGATCATGTTCGCGACCCCCTCGCCGACGGCGACCGCCATGGAGATCAACCCGAGATAAGCCGGCGAGCGCTGACCTAGCGCCAGCGCCGAGTCGACCGCGATCGGACCCTGCACGGCCCAGTGCCCGCCGCCGGACGGCACGAACAGGCTGATGACCAATGAGCCGATGAAGGTCAGGAACGGCAGAGTGTACTGCGTCGCGCCGCTCACGAGCGCCTGGGCCACCAGCGTCTGCAGCGGCTTGGCCCCGGTGGCCGCTTGCGAGGGCAGATAACCCAGCAAGCCAACCAGGCCGCCGTAGAGCGGATACTGCAGGAGCAGTGGACCAGACACCTTCGCGGCGCCGGTGAATGCCCGGATGAACCGGATCGGCGTGCGGTGCAGCAACGCACTCGTGATCGTGAACAACATGATCATCGATGAGATGTTCAGCGCGAAACCGCTGATGCAGAAATAGGCAATGCCCGCGGCGAACACGAGGACATTCAGGATCCACAGATTTTCCAGCCACTCAGCAAACGTTTTCTTGCCCTTGGCCTCGTTCTTGCCCTTGGCCTCGACCTCCGGCTGGTCCTCGTCTTCGAACACGGCGGGATCGGGCGCAACGCTCTGGTCGGGCTCCATGCGCCAGATCGCCAGCGCCAGCAGCGCCAGCACGACGATCACCGACAGCCAGCTGTAGGGCTGGAAGATCGTCAGCTTCAGCGGCACCGTGATGCCGGTCATTTTGTGGATCACGTTGATCGGGCTGCCGTTGTCCGTGTTCGCCAGCGCGATCGACGACGAGAGGCCCTGCGTCCAGACGATGAAGCCCATGAACGCCGCCGCGATGAGGTAGCCGAAATGCGCGTCGGTGAAGCGCTTCGCTACCTGCCGGGCGACCAACGCCCCGGCCACCAGCCCGAGTCCCCAGTTCAGCAGGGAGAGGGCGGCGCTCACGCCGAAACACAGGAGCGCGCCCTGGACCTGGTTCCGTGGCTTGCCGGCGACGTAGACGATTGCCCGCTTCAGGACCGGCGCCTCGGCAAGCGTGTAGCCCGTCACCAGGATCAGGACCATCTGGAAGGCGAACGTGAAGATGTTCTGCGATCCCCAGACACCGCCGTACCACGCTTTGAGCATGCCGCCGGGCGAGGCGCCTTTCACCAGAAGGGCGACCAGCGCGGCGACGATGAGAGTCAGGATGACGGCGAACAGATACGGGTCGGGCATCAGGCGTTCGACATAACGGACACACAGCGCGGTCAGGGATTGCATGACGCCGCGGCGTTTGGGTTTGGGTTGTTCGCCCGATGGGCCGCTGGTGGCCTCGGGGTCCTCGCTTGTTGCCTTCGGGTCCTGGCTCGTCGTCATTGACCTACCCTCGCTCGCGTCGGACGTTGTCACAACCGGACTCTAGAACGGCGGGGGCG
>NZ_DATNJW010000051.1:0-6534 GCF_035603715.1 Mycobacterium sp.
CCGGGCGTCAACGGATCGCGCGCGCGGCTGCCCTTCGGCCTCGATCCGGCCAAAACTGCGGTATTGGGCAGCTGGCGATCCGGCGTCCAAATACCCGCCCGGTTGCGGTCGGCCTGGTACCGGCTGCCCGACAAAAGTCAGCGCGGCGATGCCGGACCACTGCTCGTAGTCTCGGCGGCGGGCCGCTTCAGCTACGGCGAGGTCCAGATCCAGTGGGCCAATGACAAACAGGCCGCCGACAACAAGCCAGGCGGCGCAACAGGACTCGCGGACGTCGGCGCGGCCCCGGCGTGGCGCAACCTTCGGGCTCCGATGTCCGCGCTGCCGCCGGACGCCACCCAGGTCCGGGTGGTGGTTAACGACGAGGACCTCGCGCCGCAGCACTGGATCGCAGTCACCCAGCCGCGTATCCCGCAGCTGCGCACGCTGCAGGACGTCGTCGGCTCGACGCAACCGGTGCTGTTGGATTGGCTTGTGGGACTGGCTTTCCCCTGTCAGCGACCGTTCGGCCATCAGAACGGTGTGGACGAGGTGCCGAAGTGGCGGATCCTGCCCGATCGGTTCGGCGCCGAGGCCAACTCGCCGGTGATGGACAAGAACGGCGGCGGGCCACTGGGCGTCACCGAGTTGCTGGTGCGCCCGAACACCGTGCCGACGTACCTGAAAGACGACTGGTCCCGCGACTGGGGTGCGCTGCAACAACTTACGCCGTACTACCCGAATGCCGAGCCCGCCCGACTCGACCTGGGTTCGGCAACCCGCAGCGGATGGTGGAGCCCGGCGCCACTGCGCCAGTAACCGTTTAGAACGCGACCTGCCGGCGCCCGGCGCGATAGGCGGTCACACAGGCAGTCAGCGCAAGAATCGCGAACACAGCGAACGCCCAATGAGCCGCTGACACCCCGCCGTCGTCGACGAGGTTCACCACCACCCCGGCCAGCCCGGCGCCGAAGGCGCCGAAAATCAGCTGTACCGAGTTGATCGCGGTCGCGGCGGCGCCGCCCTCAGCCGGGTCGTCGACGTCACTCATCGCCCACGCCGAAAGGTGGGGCGAGGCGGCACCGACACCCACCCCGACGGCCAGTAGCGCCACTGCGCACACGACGATGACGCCGACCTTCGCGCCTTGCACATGAGTGACTCCGGCCAAAGCCAGCCCGCCGCCGACCAACAGTGGTGACGCGATCACCACGATCAGGATCGAGCGCGTTTTGTTCAACGAGCCACTGACGAGTCCGCTGATCATCCAGCCCAGCGATAGCGCCGCGCCCAATAGTCCGGCAACGATCGGACCCAAGTGCGCCAGCCGCTGGCCGAACAGCGGCACGTATAGATCCACCTTGGTCGCCGCGACCATCAGCCCCAAGGTCAAATAGACCCACTTCAGCGGGCCGAACCCGTAGACGCTGGCCGGCAGCACCGCGGTATCCATTCGGCGGTCGACCACCAGGAATGCGCCAACCAGCAGCCCGCTGAGGATCAGCAGGCTGACGGTTGCGGCGATGTTGTGCGGCAGCGAGGCCACACTGACCGTCAGCGCCGCGGCGCCCAGCAGGAAGACCGATGGCACCGGGACCCTGGCCCCGGCGCGGTCGGTGGGCGGTTCTCCGCCGCCGTCCATGCTCAGCAGGCCCGGCGCCAGCCCGGCCATCGCCACGCTCAGCATCGCGAGCAAGCCGAACGCCCACCGCCACGCGCCGAACTGCGCGAACAGGCCGCCCACCGCGGGGCCGATCAACGCGCCGATACCCCACGTCGAGGCGGCCATCGCAGAGCCCCGACTCCAGAGCGATCGCGGCAGCACGGCGTTGATCACGGCAAAGCTCAGACCGCACAGCAGACCGCCGGCGAGTCCTTGCAGGAAGCGGCCGACCAGCAGGATCTCCATGCTGGGTGCGGCCGCACAGACCAGGCTGCCGACGCCGAGGACGGCGAAGCCCATCAGGTACGAGACGCACGCGCCGATGCGGTGCAGCAGCGTATTGACGGTCGCTGCTGCGACCACCGACCCGACGAGGTAGAGAGTTGTCACCCACGCGTAGATCCGCTCGCCGCCGATCTCGTTGATCGTGCTGGGCAGCATGCTGATCGTGAGGAACTCGTTCGTGGAGTACAGGACCACGCCCCCAGCGATAACAGCCGAGGTCCGCAGGTAAGGGGGACTCCATAGCTCACGCCACTGGCCGGCGGCAATTTGTTTCTGCTCCGTTAAATTCACCACCGCTGACCTACTAAACCATGTTCGCGCGGAGTAGTCGAACGGCCCCAAACGGTGCGTTGGGCCACGTCGCGGGCTCAGATGGTGTCGTCCGGCACACTGACCTGCATCGTCGCCGGCCGAGATTCTATGAATGCGGTTTGGATCGTTACGGATTGATTACCGATCAGCCCGTCTCCCTACCAGGCAGCCGGGCTGTGGCCGATTCCGACTCCTCCTCCGCCCACGGCGCGGGCTGCATCGTCGCCGGTGGCTTAGTCGCCTACCATCGTCCCTCGTGCCCCACGACGACAGTGAGCGATCGACGCATCGGCTCGCGCGGCTGGTCGCCGTCGTCGCGGGCATCGTCGGTGCGCTGCTGTGCGCGCTGGTCCCGCTGCTTCCGGTCAACCAGACGACGGCCACCATCTTGTGGCCGCAGGGCGTCAACGCCGACGGGCACATCACCGACATCACCGCCCCGCTGGTCTCCGGGGCGCCGCGGGCGCTGGACATCTCCATCCCGTGCGGCGCGATCGCCACGCTGCCCGCCGACGGCGGCCTGGTGGTGTCGACGCTGCCGGTGAACGGCTTCGAGACCGGCAAGAGCGGGCTGTTCGTACGGGCCAACAAGGACACCGTCGTCGTCGCGTTCCGGGACACGGTCGCCGCGGCGGCGCCCCGCCCCGCCGTCGCCGCCGGCGCCTGCAGCACCCTGCACATCTGGGCGGACGCCGGCGGCGCCGGCGCGGACTTCATCGGGATCCCCGGCGCGACCGGCAAGCTGGCGCCGGAGAAGAAGCCTGCGGTCGGCGGGATCTTCACCGACCTGGCGGTGGCCGCGCAGCCGGGATTGTCGGCTCGCATCGACGTCGACACCCGCTTCATCGTCGCCCCCACGATGCTCAAGCGGGCCGTGCTGGCCCTGGGCGCGCTAGCGGTGCTGGCCTCGATCGCCGCGCTGGGCGTGCTGGACCGGCAGTCGGGACACCGGACGCCGCGCAACTGGCGGCACTGGTTCGGCCCCGGGCTGGCGACTTGGCTGGCCGACGCCGGGGTGGTCTCGACGCTGCTGCTGTGGCAAGTCATCGGCGCTACATCATCGGACGACGGCTACAACCTGACCATGGTCCGGGTCTCCGGGCAGGCCGGCTACGTGGCCAACTACTACCGGTACTTCGGGACGACCGAGGCACCCTTCGACTGGTACCAATCGCTGCTGGCCCAGCTGGCATCGGTCAGCACCGCGGGCGTGTGGATGCGGCTGCCTGCGATGCTGGCCGGCATCGGCTGCTGGCTGATCATCAGCCGCTATGTGCTGCGACGCCTGGGCCCCGGCAAGGGTGGGCTGGCGAGCAACCGGGTGGCGGTGTGGACCGCGGGCGCGGTGTTCGTGGCGGCCTGGCTGCCGTTCAACAACGGCCTGCGGCCCGAGCCGCTGATCGCGCTGGGCGTGATCGCCACCTGGATGCTGGTGGAGACCGCGATCGCGACCCGTCGGCTGGTGCCGGCGGCGGTGGCGATCATCGTGGCGATGTTGACGGCGACGGTGGCGCCGCAGGGCCTGATCGCGATCGCCGCCCTGCTGACCGGCGCGCGGCCGATCGCGCAGATCATCACGCGGCGCAAGGCAACTGACAGCCTGCTCGCACCGTTGGCGGTGCTGGCCGCGTCGCTGTCGCTGATCACCGTCGTGGTGTTCCGGTCGCAGACGCTGGCCACTGTCGCCGAGTCGGCTCGGATCAAATACAAAGTCGGACCGACGATCGCGTGGTATCAGGACTGGCTGCGCTACTACTTCCTCACGGTGGAATCCAACCCGGACGGGTCGATGGCGCGGCGGTTCGCCGTGCTGGTGCTGCTGCTGTGCCTGTTCGGGATGCTGGTCATCCTGCTGCGCCGCGGCCGGATCCCCGGGGTAGCCAGCGGCCCGGCGTGGCGATTGGTCGGCACCACCGCCTTCGGCCTGCTGCTCTTGACCTTCACTCCGACGAAGTGGGCGATTCAGTTCGGTGCATTCGCGGGGCTGGCCGGCGCACTCGGGGCGGTCACCGCTTTCGCGCTGGCCCGCATCGGTCTACACAACCGCCGAAACCTGACGCTGTACGTGACGGCACTGCTGTTCGTGCTGGCGGTGGCGACGTCGGGCGTCAACGGTTGGTTCTACGTCGGCAACTACGGCGTGCCATGGTGGGACATCCAGCCGGTCATCGCCAGCCACCCGGTGACGTCGATCTTTTTGACGCTGTCGATCATCACCGGACTGCTGGCCGCATGGCAGCACTTCCGGATGGACTACGCCGGCCACACCGAAGTGACGGACAACCGGCGCAACCGGGTGCTGGCGTCGACTCCACTGCTCGTGGTCGCGACGATCATGGTCGTCGGTGAGGTCGCGTCGCTGGCCAAGGGCGCGGTGTTCCGCTATCCGCTCTACACCACCGGCAAGGCCAATCTCGCCGCGATCAGTTCGGCGCTCTCGCCCACCAGTTGCGCCATGGGCGACGACGTGCTGACTGAGCCCGACCCCAATGTTGGCCTGCTGCAACCGGTTCCGGGACAGACGTTCGGGCCCGACGGTCCGCTCGGGGGCGCCAACCCGGTGGGCTTCAAACCCGACGGGGTGGGTGATGACCTGAGGTCGTACCCGGTGGTGACCAAACCAGGGGTGGTGAATTCCGACGCGTCACCGAACAAGCCCAACGCCGCCATGAGTGACTCTGCAGGGACGGCCGGTGGAAAAGGCCCGGTCGGGGTGAACGGGTCGAACGTGGCACTACCGTTCGGCCTCGACCCGGCCCGCACGCCGGTGATGGGCAGCTACGGCGAGAACACCTTGGCCGCCACTGCCACCTCTGCCTGGTACCAGTTGCCGCCACGGACCGCCGACCGGCCGATCGTGGTGGTATCGGCGGCCGGGGCTATCTGGTCGTACAAGGAGGACGGCACCTTCACCTACGGACAGTTGCTGAAATTGCAGTGGGGCATCTCTCGGCCCGACGGGACCACCCAGCCACTCGGGGAGGTGCAGCCCATCGACATCGGACCCGAACCGGCCTGGCGCAATCTGCGCTTTCCGCTGACCTGGGCACCACCCGAGGCCAACGTGGCACGCATCGTCGCCTACGACCCGAACCTCAGCCAAGATCAGTGGTTCGCGTTCACGCCGCCTCGGGTGCCGGTGCTGGAAACGCTGCAACAACTGATCGGATCGCAGAAACCCGTGCTGATGGACATCGCGACCGCGGCCAACTTCCCGTGTCAGCGGCCGTTCTCCGAACACCTTGGGGTGGCCGAGCTTCCGGATTACCGCATCCTGCCCGACCACAAACAGACAGCGTCGTCGTCGAACGGTTGGGAGGCCAGCGGGACCGGCGGCCCGTTCCTGTTCACCCAGGTGCTGCTGCGGACCTCGACGATCTCGACCTACCTGCGCGGTGACTGGTATCGCGATTGGGGATCGGTCGAGCAGTACTACCGGCTAGTGCCGAGCGATCAGGCGTCGAATGCCGTCATCGAACAGGGTGTGATGACCGTGAACGGCTGGAGCCGCCAAGGTCCGATTCGGGCACTGCCATGAGCCCGGTCATCGAAAAACGAGCAGACGTCGCCGCGGGCCGCGACGTCCGGACGACGCGGTGGGTCGCCACGATCGCCGGACTGATCGGCTTCGTGCTGTCGGTGGCCACACCGTTGCTACCGGTCGTGCAGACGACGGCGATGCTCAATTGGCCGCAGCAGGGTCAACTGAATAGCGTTACAGCACCGTTGATTTCGCTATCTCCGGTCGACGTCACGGCCACCGTGCCGTGCGCCGTGGTGCGGGGCCTGCCGGCCGACGGCGGTGTCGTGTTGAGCACGGCGCCGAAGAAGGGCAAGGATGCGGCGCTCAATGCGCTGTTCGTCGTGGTCAACGGCAAGCGCGTCGACGTCACCGACCGCAACGTGGTCATTGCCAGCGTCTCGCGCGAGCAAGCGGAGTCCGCACAGTGCCGACGGATCGAGATAACCTCAACGCGCGCCGGAACTTTCGCCACCTTTGTCGGGCTGACCGATGCCGCGGGCAAGCCTCAGTCCGGAGGTTTCGACGACCCCAACCTGCGTCCGCAAATCGTCGGGGTGTTCACCGACCTGACCGGTCCCGCGCCACCCGGGTTGAAGTTCTCCGCGACCATCGACACCAGGTTCTCCACCACCCCAACAACGTTGAAGCTGCTGGCGATGGTGGGCGCCATCCTGTCCACCATCGTCTCGCTAGTCGCCCTGTGGCGACTGGACCAGCTCGACGGTCACCGGATGCGCCGGCTCATTCCGGCGAACTGGCGCAAGTTCACCCT
>NZ_DATNJW010000052.1:0-5435 GCF_035603715.1 Mycobacterium sp.
GTTGGGCCTGACGAACACTGAGTTCACCGTCGAAAGCGGCACTGGCCCAGCCGCGGACCTGCCGGCAGACGGCTCGGTCTACGACGTGCTCAACGTCGGCGGCGGTATCGAGAACATCTACACCGCAATCCCGGGAGTCGACGGCGCGCCCGACACCGTCACCGACACCCTGGTGACGCCATGGGGCGACCTCAACCTGGACTCCCTGGTCGCCGGCATCGACGCCGTGTCAGCGCTGGACCCCGGCGCTGCCTTCGACGCGGCGAGCTCCGCGGCCTCCGCAATCGATCCGCTGGCGTTCCTCGGTCTGTAAGAGGATCAGCCAACAGGTCTAACCAGCACTACCAAACATCCCAGGTCCTTCGGGGCCTGGGATGTTTGGCGTTCAGGCTCGGTAGCCGACTGAGCTTGGCCTTAGTGATACTCCGGATCGACTCAGGCTGGGCATCATTGGGCTGTTTGCTGCATTGCGGATCTGAGCTGTGATTTGGCACGCGTTTTCGTCGGATATGCCCTGTTGACGCGATGTCAGTTAGCGGGAACGTACGTTCCAACCTGAGATTTGCCCAAGAAATTTATATTGACCTTCAATATTACTCCGGAGTAATGTCCGGTGACGTTACTCACAAGTAACCCCACGCCCGCCCTGCGTCACTGAATCCGAGCAAGTAGGAGAACACATGCATAATCGCCTGATTCTGGCTGGTTTGGCGGCCACTGGCGGGCTGTTGACGACCGCGTTTCTGCAGGTGGCAGTTGCCGCGGCGGACGCCGCCGACGTCGGTAGCGCCACTGGCGCCGACGCCTTCACGATCGGCAGCTTTACCTTCGACCCCATCAGCGCGAGCGGAGCCGAGGGCTTTGACCCCGTCTCAACCCTCGTCGGCGCACCACCTTTGCTGGAAATCGGCGGCGGGACGCCGCTCGGCATCCTCACCATTGCTCCGCAAACCTTCGACGTGTTCGACCCGACAAGCGGCTCCGACCTGGGAAGCATTAATACCGGCGAGACCGTGACGGACCTTTTCGGAATGATCAACTCCGAGTTCACCGTCGAAGGCGTCACCCCGGCCGGCGATGGAAGCGCCGCGGACCTGCCCGCCGTGGGATCGGTGTATGACGCACTGAACCTGGGCAACGGGTACGAGAACATCTACACCGCGATCCCGGGCGCCAACGGCGCGCCGGACACCGTCACCGACACATTGGTGACCCCGAACGGCGACATCAACCTGGACTCACTGTTCGGCGGCTTCGACGCCGCCGCCCCGCTCAATCCGGGCGACGCCTTCACCGGTCTAGAGGCCGGCGACAGCAGCATCGGTGCAGACGCTTTCAGCATCGGCGGGTTCACCTTCGACCCCACCCTTGCGGCCGGAGGTGAGGGCTTCGACACCATCCCCGCGCTCACCGCTTCTCCGCCTCTTTTGGATATCGGTGGCGGAACGCTTCAGGGCACCTTCTTCAATTCCCAAAGCCTCGACGTCTACAGCGGAACCGGCTCTGCCGCAACCGATGTCGGAACGATCAACGCCGGCGAGAATGTCACGGACCTGTTGGGCTTTACCAACACGGAGCTGGTCGTCCAAAGCGCCACCCCGACTGGCGATGGCACTGCCGCGGACTTGCCGACAGTGGGATCGGTCTACGACGCGTTCAATTTCGGCAACGGGTACGAGAATGTTTACACCGCGATCCCGGGCGCCAACGGCGCGCCGGACACCGTCACCGACACATTGGTAACCCCGAACGGCGACATCAACCTGGACTCGCTGTTCGGCGGCGTCGACGCCGCGGCGCCGCTCAACCCGGGTGACGCCTTCACCGGATTAGAGGCCGGCGACAGCAGCATCGGTGCAGACGCTTTCAGCATCGGTGACACCACCTTCGACCCCTTGTTGACCGACCAAGTGACGGACCTTCCGAGCGGCGGCGAGGGCTTCGACCCTGTCGTCCAACTCACTGCTGCTCCGCCGTTTTTGCAGATCGGCGGCGGTGCGCTCAGCCTTGGCGCCGGCTTTGGTTCGGTACCGCTTGCGGCGCAGGACTTCAACGTCTACGACGGCACCGGGACGGGCGCCACTGAGATTGGAAGCATCGACACCAGTGAGGCGGTGACCAATCTGTTCGGCCTGACCAACACGGAGTTCACTGTCGACAGCGTCACCGGCACGTCCGCGGATCTGCCGACAGTCGGATCGGTTTACGACGTCTTCAACTTCGGCGGCGGGTACGAGAACATCTACACCGACATCGCAGGCGCCACTGCCTCGGGCGACACCATCACCGACACGTTCGTGACGCCATTCGGAAACATCGACCTGGGCTCGCTGTTCGACGCCGTCCAGGGGCTGGACCCGGGCGACGCCTTCACCGGTGGTCTGGACGTGGCGACTGCGGCTGCCTCCGCAATCGACCCGCTGGCCTTCCTGGGTCTGTAGGTCTCAATCGCCAAACATCCCAGGTCCTCAGGGGCCTGGGATGTTTGGCATTGATGGCCCGGCTCGCCAAGCGTAGGAATATCCAATGGGTCAAACTGAGGACGCCGGCGTGATCGAGCGCTATCTGGCGTGTCTGGCGGTGCACGACTGGGACGGCCTGGCCGCCACGATCGCGGACGAGGATCTGATCCGAGAGGGTCCCTATTGCGACGTCGTCGAGGGCAAGCAGCGGTATCTGAAATTCCTGCGCGGCGTGTTCGCCGAGCCGGAGGGCTACCGATTGGATGTACATCGGATCTCGCACGCGTCGGATCGGCTGTGCTATGTCGAGCTAAGCGAGACCTTCGAGGCCGACGGTGTGCCCACCGAATATCCGGAATGCCTTGTGTTCGAACGGAATCCCGACGGGATGATCAACCGGGTCAGCGTGTTCATCAAACAGGTCGGCCACTGACGCGTCAGTCGCTGCCCATGGCCGCTGCCTGCGCTTGCGTCATGAGCCTGACGGCCTCGTTGCGGGACAGCGACGCCAGCATCGGCACGACGGCGCGCATCATTTCGCCGACCATCAAAGTCGGTCCGTTACTGAGGTTTTCGAACGCCTCGGCGATCACCTGGTCGACGCTGTCGGCATCCGGCGGCGCCGTGTCCTCAGAGCTCAGATGACCGCGGCTGTGTTCGAGTCGCCGCAGCGCCGGTGTATTAGTCTTGCCGAGGATCAGCCCGAGCACGTCGACCCCTTTGTCGTGCAACTCGCTCCACAGTGCTTCGGTGAACACCATGTCGAACGCCTTGGTGGCACCGTAGGCCACCATGTTCGGTCCGCCGGCGAGCCCGGCACCTGAGCCGAACAACACGATGCCGCCGCCACCCCGTTGCACCATCGGCGGGGCGAAGTGATGGCACAACTGCATCGGCACGATGCAGTTGCGCTGCACCATCGCTTCCGCGGTCTCGATCGAGTTGGCCAGAAACGGCGCGAAATTCGGATCGGCCCCCGCGCAGTACACCACAAATCCAATCTCCAGATCGGTGGTCGCTTTCGCCACCTGTGACGCCGCGTCGCGCTCAGCGAGATCGATTGTCAACGTTCGGGTTTGGGCGCCAGTGCGATCGGCAATCCTGGCGGCCACCTCGTCGAGCACAGCCTGGCGCCGCGCAACCAACACGACGTTCACGCCGCGCTCGGCGATCCCCTCGGCGAACGCGGCGCCCACACCGTCGGATGCGCCGGCCACCAGCGCCCACGGACCGTACTTGGATGCGAATGTCATGCCGGATCCCCCACCGGGGCCACCCGCACCTGGATGAATCGGCGGCGGGCCACCCGCCAGCCGTCGTCGCCGCGGACCAGCTCGTCGTCGTAGAAGCCGGCGGCATTGACCCCGGAGTTGTTATCGCCCACCATGATCAGCGCGTCGACATAGGTTCGCGATTCCGCCTTGTCGCCGTCGACGGTGATCACCTGATTGGTCAACCGGTGCATGGTGTGGCTTGCCATCGAATGCGCCTGCTGCATGAACTCCGTGATCGCGTCGACGCCCTTCCAGGAACCAACCTCGCCGTAGTTCAGCTCGCAGTCGTCGGTGAACACCGTGCGGAATAACGGCCAGTCCCGGCGATCGATGCCCGTCGCATAGCGCAGCAGCACTTCAGCGATGTCTTGACGATCTTCTCGCTCGCTCACTTCACATCTCCGTTCGGGTGGACGATGATTCGCGCCGGCCCAGTGGACTTTCGGGCCGAGTCAAGGGCATCGGGTACCTCGTCGAGACCGACGACCGCTCCGACACTGGGTAGCGGATCCAGTCGCCCGGCGACAATCGCGTCAAGTGTGCCGTACCAGTCCTGCGGGTGCGGGCCGCCGCCGAATTGGATGGTGACGCCTTGGCGGGTCGCGTCGGTGATGTTCAGCGAGTCTCCGGTGTACCAGCCTCCGGCGCAATAGATCCGGGTCCCGATATCGACGGAGTCGACGATCTTCTGGATCAGGCCCGACGCGCCGACGCATTCGAAGACAACCATCGGTCCCCACAGTCCGCGCTCGACACGCAGCTCCCGCCACACATCGAACGGCGATCGTTCCGCCGGATCCACCGCGACATGGGCGCCGAAGCTTTTGCACGCGAGGTCGCGGCGTTCGGAGTTGTAGTCCGACACGATGATCGGCTCGATACCGCGGGCGGCCAACGCGGCGACCGCCGACAACCCAATCGCGCCGGCACCGATGACGACCGGAATCTCGCCGGCCTCCATCCGCGCGGAACGCACATAGAACTCGCCGACGGCGAACGCATCGGTCAGAGCCGCGGCATCGCTTGATACGTCGCCGTCGACGGGTTTGGCCAATGTCTCTGCGACCACCAGTAATTCACCGAAGCTGCCTTGCGCCTCCGGGTGCTGGCCGATGATCCGCACGCCGTCCGCGCCGCCATTGACCACCCGAATGGGAAGGGAGGTGACGCGCGTGCCGACCGGAAATTGTTCGGCGCAGCCCGGTCCATACCCGATGACCTCACCGACGAACTCGTGGCCGAGCACGATGTCGCGGTCGGCGTCATAGAGCGAGCGGCCGGTCGGATCGTCGATCCCCATCTCCGGGTGATCCATGAAATGGACGTCCGACGCGCATATCGCGGTACTCAACGTTCGCAGCAACATCTCGCCGGATCCCGGCACCGGGTCGGCGACCTCTCGCACGTCGAGCCGACCGTCACGCAACACCACCGCACGCATCCGCGCACTCCTTTGGACTTGGCTGTTCTCGATTATTCGAGATACTATCTCGATAATCTGAAGTCAGACTACGAAGCCTCGCGAAAGGAAGTCAAGCCATTCCGTCGTCGCCACCGACCATGCGCGTGCTCGATGTGATCGAACTGCTCGCCGCCGCCACCGAAGAACGGCTCCGGTTCTCCGATGTGGTGCGCGAACTCGGGCTGACCCAAGCGACCGCGCACGCGATCCTGACCACGTTGTCTGATCGCGGCTGGG
>NZ_DATNJW010000053.1:0-11264 GCF_035603715.1 Mycobacterium sp.
CCGGAAGGCGATGTTGCTCTTGGCTTTACTGAGCGATGAGAGGTCGAGACGCTGACCGCCGAGGGTGAAGAAGACGTTACAGCCACGACCTTCCTGACCGATGTGGATAACCAGCTGGATCCACTCCTGGTGGTGATGAAACAGCTCGAGGTACTCGTCGATGATCACCAGCAGAATGGGGACCGGTTCGAGATCCCGTCCGGCCAGCCGCATTTCCTCGTACTCATTGGCGTCACGTGCGCCCGCCTCTTTGAAAAGCCGGTAGCGCCGGTGGATTTCGCCGTCGATCGCTTTGCGCATCCGCTCGGCCAGGTGCCGCTCGTCCTTACCGAGGTTAGACAGCGATCCCGCGACGTGCGGTAGGCCCGCCAAGTCCTGCGCGGCGGACTCGAACTTCATGTCGACGAAAATCAGGATGAACGTCTCGGGCGAGTGTGTCAGCGCGATGCCGTTGGCAAGCGACAGGAAGTACTCCGACTTGCCCGATCCCGATGTTCCAATCACCACGGAGTGGAAACCGAAGCCGCCGAAGTCTTTTGCGCGAAAGATGACGTACTGCAATTCGCCGCCGGGTTTGACTCCGACCGGCACCATCGCCCACTTCGCGTCGCCGCGTCCCCGACTGTCGGCCCACAGCCGGTCGACGTCGAGTTGACGTGGATCGTTGATGCCCAGCGCCCGCAGCAATTCGCCTGCTTGGCTGTCGGTTTCGGACAACTCCCCCGCACTCATCGGCGACCAGCGCGCCAGAGCCCGCGCGTAGCGGTAGGCGGTGCTCTCGGCCAGCATATCGGCGATCGCGTAGAACGCGTCGCGATGATAGAGGTGCCGGTCCCGCAAATCGAAACGCTGTTCTTCGTCCGCGAAACCGACACCGAGACCGGGCCGAGTCGCCAACCGCAACACCGTGATTCCGGCCATGCCTTTCTGCCCGGTCACGCCCTCCCACTGCTCAGGCGTTCCGATGCTGTCATCGACGATGACCCAGTGCGGGCCGAGCCTGGTGCCCGACGACTCCATTGCCGAGGGCATCGACGACGGGCTGCTGCCGACCGGCGGGCTCCATGGTCCTCGGCCCTTGCGGTGCAGCTCGGCGTCGAGCGCCTCCTCCAGCTCGGTTGGCGACGCGAACAGCAATCTGCGCAAACCACATGCGTCGAACATCTCGTCGTGCTGATTGTGCGGTAGCCACACCAGCCACGACCACAGCTCCGGGTGGCGGGTCACCACCATCAGCTTGAGGTCGTTCGGGCTGTGATACACCGCCAGTGAACACAGGATTGACCGCGCAAGATTGTGCAGCTCGGCGGGCTCGGGGCCGATGAAGCTGAAGCCGGGCTTGGACCGCAGATTCAAGACCTTGCCGATGCCGCGGATCTTGCTCTGCTCGAGGATGAAATCGCGCAGCGCGCCGCCGGTGACCGGTTCCAGCTCCTCGCCGATCGGTACCTCCGGCCACTGCAGCGACACCGCTGAGTCGCTGGCCTGCTGGATGCCAATGCCGAGGCGGACATCAAGGAAGTCCGGGTCGTCCGGACGGCGCTCCCACATCCGCGGGCCGCCGATCACGGTGTCGAGTTGTTGCGGGTCGCCGTGCACGAACAGCTGGCTGCGACGCAGATCTTGCGCGGCACGCTGAACCTCTTCGCGATCCTCGTCGAGCTGGCGCAGGTAGATGCGCCGCTGCTTTTCCTGCTCGCCCCAAGAGATCCGCCGGCCTCGACCGAAGCGCCCGCTGAACATCAACGCGCCGAAGCCGGCTAGCCCCATCATCGGGAAGAAGCCGGACTGCAGCGACCGGACTCCGGAGGTGTACATCACCACCAGGGTTCCGATGATCCCGACCAGCAGCGCGGGCAGCGCGATCATCAGCAGGATGTTCCGGGGCTCGCGTTCGGGCAACGCCAACGGTGGTGCGATCGCCACCCGCACCGGCGGAACCATCGGGGCCGGTTTGCGTGCACCCCTTACGAAGCCGCGTTTGGACATGCCTAACCTCCCGCTTGTGGGTTGGCTTCTGGAACCGGCGCGACCGCTCCGCCGCCGGTGAGGGTGTCGCGCGCCAGCAGCGCGCTGTCATGACTGATGGCCGGGCCCGCCGCGAACGTGCGCACGATCGGCCAGGGTGCCTGGACGGCGCTGCCCGGGTCCAGGCTCAGCGGCTCAAGCGTCTTCCTGTCCCACTGCACGCCGAATCGAACCCCTTGTGGCGAAATCCAATACAGGCTTTCGCGGCTGCCCGAGCTGGCGACGCCACTGGTCGTCGCGACGAAATTCGCCGCGCCCGGTAGCACCAGTGCCTGGTCGGCCTCGACTGACTCGGGTGCGCGGTCGTCGCGTACCAGCCGAACCAGGCGCGGATCCATGCTGATCGGCACCGGCAGACCGCGTCCGCTGACGATGGTGATCGTCGCCTGCGGGTCGGTCGTCTGCTTTTGCCACGCGACGCATGTCACCGGATTGACCGCTGTGTCAACGAAATTCAGCTTGCCCGACGGATAGAAGCCGACATTGAGGACGTCGACGGCCGGGATGTGGATCAGCTTGTCCGGAGAGATCAGGGTGGGAGTGGCTGACGCCTGGGCCGTAGCGGTGCGCAGCAGGTCGGCGACGAAGCTGGTGATCTTCTGCACCCCGTTGGTCAGCAGTGCGTAGAAGCCGGTGACGACGCCGTTCGCGTCGCGCGTCTCCAGGACGCTGCCGACCGGCGATCCCGGTAGCCACGTGGACGGTGTACCTAGCTCCGGGATCAGCGGGATCACAAGGGGTTCCGTCGCCGGCATCGCGTCGAACAGCGCGTTGGAGATTTCGATCGGATAGGTGAGGCCGGGATCGAGCCCCAGGTTGAAGGTGACCGATCGGTCGGTGGGGTCGATCTGGGACCGCTGGCCGCCCCACACCACGTAGGTCGCGCCTCTGTGGGTGACAAGGACGGCCTGCGTCGGCTCCATCGGGGCCGCCCGGCCGCCGGTCGAGAGCTCGCCGGCGATCGACGTCACCACTGGCATCATTCCGCTGCCCCGGGTTGGCGCGGTGTCGCACACCGACCACGCCGACACCGAGTTCGCGGTGACGGTAAGGCTGTCCGGCACACCGGGAATGCCGACGATCGGGCCGGTCGGGTACTTGGCGATCTCGGCTGCCTTCACCCAGGTCGGCGCGGCAGCATTGCCGACGGCCAGCCGCGCCGACGTCAGATTGAGCGCGGGATACAGCCGGCCGTTGATCTTCGCGTAGACCGCGCCGGTGTCGCGGTTCCCGATGATCGCGGACTGCCCGACCAGACCGGCGGGCTTCATCACGTGCAGCAGCGCCATCCAGCCGATGCCGATCAGCACGAAAACCATCGACAGCGCCACTGCCGCTTGCTGTTTGCGGTCATCGTGCTTCATCCGCACCGAGAACCGGGTGATCGCGGCCTTCAGTCTGCGGTTGTAGAACAAGTGCCCCGAGTTCTGGTCCCGGTTGGAGAGATTGAGTGGCACGGTCAGAGTCCTTCCGGCGAGCGATCAGCATCCGCCTGCCGCTCAACTACGTTGCGCAACAAAGAATCCCACGTCACTGCAGGGCCCCGCCGTACCGGGCCTGGTTCTCGGCTTCGGCCTCTCCCCGCAGCGCGGCAATGGCCAGGTTCAACCGGTCGGCCAGCTCGCCATGGCTGTAACCCGACATCACGGTCGGATGCAACGCCAATTCGACCAGCCGGCCGTCGGAATTCGCCACTGCCTGAATATCGCCGAGATCGACACTGTAGGTGATCGTCTCGGCCTGGCCGACGAGCGCTTCCCACTTATCGGCGGCCTCACTCAGTTCACGCAGAACCGATTCGACGAGATCCTTGTCGCTTAGCTGCGCGCGACTGCCCGGCCCCGGCATCATGACAGTATCTAGACCCCTCCGAACAGCGTCAATTCATTGTCTGCAGGCTTGAGCATCGCAGTCTGTCACGGGCCGGCCTTCCACCCGCTGGCCGGTGGCGCGCTCAGCAACTGGAACCACGCGAAGTGGTAGTTCGCGCTGACCTGATTCTTCGTGGCGATACCTTCGGTCGCGGCCAGCAGCAGACAATTCAGCAGCAGCCCCTCGTCAATGTCGGGATATTGCGCCAACAGCTGGTACCTCGATGTGTCCAGGTAGACCCGCAAAATGTCGATCTCGGCTTCGACGATGCCGGTACCCGCGGCACCAGCCTTGGCCAACGTGTTGACCATCCGCGGCAGGCCATCGCGCCAATGCGTCGCTTCGCCGAGCACCCAGCCCAGGTCGTCGACCGCTGGCAGCTCCCGCGGCCGCGACGAAGTGTCGATTACCTCGTAATCGGTTGCCCAACCCAGTGGATCGCCGGGGGCGTATTTCGCCGTCAAAGTCGTCTGGCCAAGCAACCCCGCCGCGGTACCGGTGCGCCGGGCCGGCTCCAGCAAGCTGACCTCGGCGGGCAACGTGATTCCCGGCGGTATCCAGCCGTGAGCAAGATCGGTCACCAACAGTGTCGTGCCGTCTTCACGGGTGCCCACGGCCCAGCGCAATCCGGGTTCTTGACGCGCCACGAACTTGAGCAGCCGTTCCAGCCGGTCGGGCTCCGATTCTGGGGGCTCGACCAGCGGCAGCTGCCGGATGGCCTCGGTGACGTCGATCCCGGGCTCCGAGTGCGCGGTGGCAGGCACCGGGCTCGGCGGCTCGACGGCTGGCAGATCAACGGCCAGTGGTTCGACGACCACTGGTTGGACAGCCAGTGGCTCGACGATCGGCGGCTCTGCGAGAGGCGTGATTTCCTGCAGCAGCGAGGCGAGTTCCTCGAGGACCTCCGTGTCGTCGGATTCGAACGCGTGTTGCGGCTGCCACTCCTCCGATTCGGCAATCTCCGGCCTGGCGGTCTCAAGCTCGAACGTTTCCGGCTCCGCGGGTTCAAACTCCGCGGTCTCAGGCTCCGCGGTTTCAAACTCGAACGTTTGCGGCTCCGCGGGTTCAAGCTCCGCGGGCGCGCCCAAGGGCGGTCCCCAGTCTTCCAGCGGTGCAGGTTCCCAGCTTTTCGGCTGTTCAACCGACGGCGCCGGCTCGAAGTCCAACTCCGGCGCCACCGGCGCAGGCACGTCGATGGGCGGGGTCGGCGCCGGCTCGAAGTCCAACTCCGGCGCCACCGGTGCAGGCACGTCGATGGGCTGCGTCGGCTCCGGTCGCGGCGGTGCGAGTTTGAATCGCGTCGTCTTCTCGGTATCGACGCCACCATTCACGGGGCGGTGCTCCGTCGGCAATTTCGACTTCATGTTGTGAAGGTGACGAACTGTCGACTCGACTCGTCGCACCGCGAAGGCGCGCGCATCGTTGATGACCCTGGCCTCTTCTGCCTGTCGGGTGGAATCGATCAATCCCGCGCAGCGAATGTTCTTGAGTTCTTCATTCGCCGAATTGACTATCCGCTGCAAGTCGGTCTTCAGGTATTTGACAAGCGGAGCGGTCTCGGCGGTAACAGTGGACAGCTCAGCAGGCCACAGCCCGCCGGTCACCCACGGCGTGCAGTCCACCGGCGACCGGAAAGCCGGGATCTTCAACGATTCTTCGGCAGCTCTTCGTAGGCGCTGACGCGCCGTATTTCGCCCGAAGATTGCCACCGGCCAAGCCTACCGTCATCGCCAGTACCTCTCCTGCGCTGCTGTTGGTTGAAAACGGCGGGTGAATTGTGCGAATAGCGGCGTCTGAGTAGCGTGAGCGTGTGGCTGAATCGGGGCTGCAGCAGCAGTTGAATGAAGTGCGCGCATTGCTGGGCCGGGCGCGAGAGTTGTTCGGCGCCAATCCTGTCGAGCCGCCCACTGATATCGCCCCGGATCGCGACGCAGTCAAGACTTGGATTCGCTAGTTATTTAGTCGGTGTCGTTGCGTCGGGGTAATTCATGCGCGACGAGCCTTTCGATCGCGATATCGAGATCGTCGTTGGTGGGAACCTCGGCTGACGGGGTGTAGCCGGCCGCCACGATCTCGCCGCGGACCTCCATCACCGCCTTGAGGTAGGAGACGTCGGCGGTAAGCAGGATGCCCTCCGTCAGGCTTTCCGCGTCGGTGTTCATCGCGGCCTCGGTCAGCGTGACGCTGTGCATGTATCCGCCGCGGCATGAGCGGACCAGGATGTGGCCGCTCGGATGGACGGTGTCGAACGCGGGATCGGCCTCGGTCATCGACCGTCGTCGGAGATACGTTCGAGTTTCTCGGCTGCCTCTGCCTCGTGCTGTTCCCACATGCTGGCCGATTTTGTCAGGTTGTCGGCGATGTCCGCGTGATTGTCAGCCTGTTGCTCGTAACAGAGCCGCCGTTGCTCGAGTAGCTCCCGGCCTGCCTCGCGTAGCTCGCCGAAGATCGGGCCCAGCGAGTCCAGGCTCTGCTGAATGGCCTCGTGCGACGAGGGCAGGGTTCGCAGATATTCGGATGTCTCCTGGTGGTGGCCGGCGGCTTCACGCAAGTGCGCGGGCACCACGTGGATTCGGTCTGCCATCCGCTGTCTCCTTCTGCCGTGCCGGCGCGAGCCGGACTACTTCTACGCGCTTTCGGTTCTCTGGGCGATCGCCGGCCTGGTGGGCGCCGGTGGGTCGGTCCTGTTCGGTTCGGGTGCGCTGACCGGCACCGGAGGGTGCTCCCAGCCTAGAAAGCCGGGACCGTTCACGGTGGAGATGTGCTGGATCTGGCCGTTCAACAGCGCCCGGCTGTCGCCGAGCGCAAGCGCGTGACGGTCGGTGAACATGCCGATGTCTCCGGGCGCGAGCTTCGATGCGTCCACCGGATCACTGACCGCGGTGCCCGGCGGCGGGATGGTCATGCCTTCCTGTCGGAACGCGTCCGCAATGGGAGTCCCGTTGGCCGCGGCTTCGATCGCGGCCGCCAGCTGTGGGGTTGCGGCGGTGAGAGTCTCGCCGTTGGGCAGTGTCGCGATCGTCGGCCCAGAGGCAGGCTCGGCGTGTTCATGACCGGCCCGGTCGGGATCGTCCTCGTCGGCCGCCAGCCGGTCCTCGGTCTCGTCGGACTTCAACCGCGCGGCGTCGACATCCTTCGGCGCCAGTTGCTCGTCGCCGCTCGGTAAGGGCCCGGGCAGCGCCAGGCCCCCGGGCATCCCCCACCCGGCGCCGCCCGGTAAGCCGCCCCCGCCGAATGACGGAATGCTGGGCGTCCCCTCGGTCGGCGCCGGTGCCGACGCGGCACGCGCCGGCATGTCCTCGGGCGGCAAGCCGAGATCGTCCTCGGGCAGCGCACCTAGATACGGATCCGGGTCGGGTTCAGTTGCAGGCGGGCGGCTTTGGGCGGTAGTGGGCCCCGGTGCAGCGGGGTCGGATCCCGCGGGCGGGCGCTTGTCGTCCTTGGCATCGGTCCCGGGCTGGGCCGAGTTGTACAGCGACGTCCACGCGGCCATCAGCGCCGAGTTCGAGGTGTCATCGAGGCTCGCGCCGGCCACCACGGCGCGGATGTCTCGCAGCTTGCCGATCAGGTATCGCTGGAAGTCCCGAGCTCCGGCCGGTGTGTCGAGATCCGACCGCGTGGCCACGGCGCTCTCGATGTCGCGCTGCAGTCTGTTCAGGGCTTGCGTACCGGCGGCAGTCTTCTGGTGTGCGTTGAGAACTGCTGTCACTACTTGCAGGTCGACCTGTGCGGTTGTCGAGTTCTGGTGTGCCAGAGCGACTTCCGCATTCCTGATCGCGTCCGCCGCATCACCCTCCTGATGTTCGGGGGCGGGCGCGTCGTCAGGCGTCGTCATCGCTGTCCTGCCTGAACATGGTGCGACAGTAGCCACGGGACCCTCGGTCGACAATTCACTCGTGTGCACAACCCGACGGCGCTCGGGCGCTAGCCGGCCGACCCGGTGTAGTGCTCGCGCAACGTTTCCAGGACGGCCTTCTTCGCGTCACCGAGCGCGCGGGCGGTCGACACCACGGCCGAGATTTCACGCTGCTTGGCGATCAGAAACTTCTGGAACTCACGCGCACCCATCGCGGTATCGAGCCCCAGGGCGGCCTGATTCGCCACCGCACCATCGATCTCCGCCGCGATTCCATCCAGCCGACGAACCGCTTCGACCGTTGCCGCATGCGCCTCGGCGAGCGCATCGGCCAGGGCTCGGTCGGCGTCGGCAACCGCGACATGGCGCGTCGACAGCGCGGCCTGGCGCTCCCCGATCGCAACGATCGTGCGTCCGGCCTGCTCTGGCATCCCTGGTTCGTGCTCGCCCGCCATCGCCGCTACCCCGTTGGACGCCGGATCTGCACGCCGGCGCCGAGCGGACTGATCCGCACCGTCGCACCGGAGTGGGGGGCCTCGACCACCAGGTTGTTACCGATCGCCAGTTGCACGTGCCCCGCGGTGGGGAAGACCAAGTCGCCCGGACGGACACGTGAGCGCGGGATCGGGATTCCGTCGTAAATCTGCTGATATGTAGTGCGGTCCAAGTGAATTCCCGCGCGCGCGTAAGACCACTGGGTCAGCCCCGAGCAGTCGAACTGGTCCGGGCCGGTCGCGCCCCACACATAGGGCCGGCCCAGCCGCGACAGCGCCGCCCGCACCGCGATACCCGCGCGGCTGGTCGGCGGCGGCAAGCGTAACCCCGCCGGGTAGGCGCCGTGGTGCAGCATCCGATAGCGCACCGCCCGCCATCGCGACCGATGACGACGCGATTTGCGACGGGCGGCCAGCACATGGGCCTGCTGTGCCCGCAATCGTGCAACCCGGCGGCGGATCGCTTCGCGCTGAGCAATCGGGTTGTCCGGCAACGCGGTATCGGCGCGGGCCTCGTCGAGAACACCTTTGGTCAACCCGTGCGCGTTGGCGTGATCCCGGTGGGCTTCCACGACGGTGGCGGCCACCGCGGCGTCGGCCGTCGCCGCGGCGCGCAGATCGTCGCGGCTACGGTTCACCGCTGACTGGTAACCGCCTTGTCCCGCCACGGTATTCAGCGCCGCGGCGCGTTCCAGGAGCCCGTCGTACGGCGCCAGTCGGGCATCCACCGCCACCGACCGGGTGCGGCCGGCGAACAGCTCGTGGGCGCGGCTCAAGGCCACCAACTCGTGTCCGCTCACTGTTGCTCCCCCTCGGTTACGTCGGCCAGTTCGGCGAAGGCCCGGACCCTCGGAAGCGCTCCCGGCGGGATGACTCCCCTATTGCGGATGTCCCACATCTCGGCGGCGGTGACACCGAGCAGCGCCGCGATCACCGCTTCGGGCAACGACGACTGTGCGCAGGCCCGGTCGAACCGCGCACTCAGGCTCATCGGCACGCGTTCGAGGAGCCCGCAGCGGGTGGCTTCCAACGCCGCGAGATGCTGCATCAGCCGTCCTGCCGATTCGGAGTCGGAGTTGATCGCCACCCGCCAGGAGTCGGCGGCAAGCATCTCGGCCCTCACGCACTGTTCGATCACAGAAAGAATATACGACTCATATTCGTTTGATGTTTTCGCTGGAGCTCGCTCGATCGCCGATTTGATCGCATCGAGTTGAGCTTCAGACGATCGCTCCAGCACCGTGGTGTCGGTGTTGTGCCGGACAACAACGATCGGACCGCCGGTTCGCACGGGGACTGGTTCGGCCGGCCTGGGGGAGGTCAGTCGCTCGAGTTCGGCGGCGGAATCGGCCGCGACCACGAGCCGTGAATACGTGCCGGTTGGCAGGCCTAGACCATTTTCTACCTTCTGAACTGTGCTTTTGTGCGGCTTGCGGGCGCCGCGTTCCAGATAGCTCAGGCCCATGATGCTGACGCCGGTCACCGAGGCGAAGTCGGCCAGCGACCAGTTGCGCGATTCGCGTAGCTCTCGGATCGCTGCCCCCGCCGATTCACGGCTCATCGCAGCGCTCCGGCCATATTTCGGATATTACACAGAGCTACCGGCCCACCTGGATATATACGTTTTTATCTCGCTTCTCTTGCGTGGCGGGCTTAGATGTGTATACGCTTTCGTATACGTTTCGATAGCGAGGAGGCGGACAGATGAGTCACCCGTGCTCAGTCAACCCGGAGATATGGTTCGGCTACGCCGATGACGATGGCGGTGACGGCGCCGCCAAAGCGCGCGCATACGAGCAGTCGGCCACCGAGGCCCGGCTGCAGTGCCTGCGGCGTTGCCCGTTGGCGCAGCAGCGGCTGTGCGCGAAGTACGCGGTGGAGAACCGCGAGGAATACGGCGTCTGGGCCGGCATCAAGCTGCCCGGCGGCCAGTACCGCAAGCGCGAGCAGCTGGCGCAAGCGCATGCCACCCTGCGCCGGATCGCGGCGGGGGAGATCAGCCCCCGGCAGCTGGCCGAGAATGCCGCGTTGTTGACGCGGCGCGAAGGGGACACCGCGCCGGCCACCGCTACCGTGTTTCATCTGCCCATTCGCCAGGTGGGTCCGCGTTCTGCGGCCTGATCGCTCGCCGTCACAGCGGCGGGATTGAATCCGGCGGCAGCGGGTAATAAGAGGTCAACCGACCCGGGGGACCTTGCATGACGTTCGACCTGACGCCTACCGCGGCACAGCACGACCTGGCCCGGCGGACCCACGAGTTCGCCGAATCGGTCATCCGGCCGGTGGCCCTGGACTACGACCAGAAGCAGGAGTTCCCCTGGCCGGTGCTCGAAGAGGCCGCCCAGCGCGGCTTCTACAGTCCGCTGTTCTATCGCGATCTCATCGGCGACCCGACCGGGCTTTCGCTGCCGATGTTCATGGAAGAGCTGTTCTGGGGTTGCGCCGGAATCGGTTTGGCGATCGTGATGCCGGCACTGGCGCTCTCGGCGATCGGCCAGGCTGCCTCCCCCGAGCAGATGCTGGAGTGGGCGCCGCAGTGCTTCGGCTCGCCGGGTGACCTCAAGCTCGCGGCGCTGGCGATCTCCGAGCCCGAAGGCGGCAGCGACGTCCGCAATCTGCGGACCACCGCCAAACGCGACGGTAGCGACTGGATACTCGACGGCCACAAGATGTGGATCGGCAACGGCGGCATCGCCGACGTTCACGTGGTCAACGCCGTCGTCGACGAAGAGCTCGGCCACCGCGGCCAGGCGTTGTTCATCGTCCCGGGCGGCACGCCCGGGCTGGAGCTGGTGCGCAAGCTCGACAAGCTCGGCTGCCGGGCCTCGCACACCGCCGAGCTGAAATTCAACGGCGTCCGAATTCCCGAAGGCAACCTACTCGGCGGCCAGGACAAGCTCGAGCACAAGCTCGCCAAAGCGCGCGAGGTCGTCGCGGGTGGAAAGCGCTCCGGCTCAGCCACGTTGGGCACCTTCGAGCAGACTCGCCCGATGGTTGCCGCGCAGGCGATCGGC
>NZ_DATNJW010000054.1:0-3238 GCF_035603715.1 Mycobacterium sp.
AACCGGAGGCTCGGGGGCCGGGTGACTGCGGGGAATTCGCCAGCGCGCGCAGGTGATTCCTCGCCTGGTACAGCTAGCGGGCAGCCACCTCACATGTCCAATAAGCTATCAATTTCTCGGACCACCTCCTTCCCTGTGTACGGCCGAAGGTACCCGCTGCAAGCCACACCGACAACTGATTTCAGCGATCGCTGACGATGGCCAGGGCCTGTTGCGTCGCGGGGAGATGCACTAGCTACCGCGACGGCGTGCAAGGACCCACCTACGGCGGCTAGGTCGTCTTGATCGGGGCGGGAGTCGCTGCGATCTCATTCAACTTTCGGATGTTCGTGACGACGTCGCGGCTCTCACGCGCCGCGATGGACGCGACTATCTCCTTGAGCAGGCCCATCAGCCCCGGTGGGTCGTAGATCAGTTCCGCCTGCGCCGACACTTTTTGATCCAGGGCCCAGATCGTGGCCGGGTGCGCGATTCCCGGCTCGAGGGCGAGAATCGTGGCGAATGTCCATGCGTTGTCGCGGAGTGTTTTTACGGCCTCGCCGATGAGGAATATCTCGTTGCTCGTCAGTGCGTGGTAGAGGTCGGCCAGCACAGGCGACAATTCGTCAATCTCGTCGACAACCCCGCTGACCTGGCTGATTAGTACGTCGTTGACGGTATTGAAGTCGTTGTGCAGCGCGCCGAGGTTTGCTGGCGGCGCGACCGCTTCAGCGGCAATGCCGAGATCCAGATCGATATGTGCATTCACGCCGGCCAACAGATGCTGCAGGATGATTGGCTCTGGTCTATCCGCTGCATCGAACGCCACCCGCCAACAACGTGCCGGCTTCGCGAAGTGCGTCGGGTGGAAGTACCCGTTGAGTGCATCGAAGTAGCGGCTGGCGAAGATGGCGTCGAAGCGCTGCATACGCGGCGCGTCCTCGAACATCCCTTGCGAGACCGCAGCACCGATCGCGATCGTGATCCGCTTGTACAGCGCTGCGAAATATCCCAGACGGCTCGAAACGGAGATGGACCAATCGATGATCGACTCGATCGCTTCGACGACCTCGTCGATCGTCGTGACTGTCGGTATCGGCGGAAGCGGTGGTGGAGTTGCCGCAGCGCCGGACGGCGTTGCCCTGCGCCGTGATTCGAACCGGTTCATCTTATGCCTAGCCCCTAGGGAGAGCGCCTGATTCGCCTTTCGGCATATCGCCACATTGTTGAGGCGAACGGGTCCGACAAGGAAGAAAGCGGTCCGTTGAGCGGACCGGCAAGTTGGCGAAGCTTCCGACAACCGAATTCAGCGGTCGCTGACGATGGCGGCGTCGACCAGCTCAGCGAACTCCGACACCATCGGCGCTCGTGGCAACGTCCGGCCGTCGAGCGTGTGCACGCGCGCAGCCAGCGTCATGCTCGACACCAGCCAAATTCCCTGTGCGGCAAATAGATCTGCGACGCGCAGGGCGCGGTAGTCGCAGTCGTATCCTTTGGCACGGGCAACCGCGAAGAGTGCCTGCTGTGTGGTCCCGCGCAGGATCGGATACCACGGTGGCGGCGTCAACAGGCACACGTTGCCGGCGGCTCCGTCACCACCGGTGGCGATCACCACGGTCGAGCGTGGGCCCTCCAGGACGTAGCCGTCCGAGCTGACGAAGATGACGTCGCCGGCGCCGTGGCGGTCGGCGTGCCGCAGAGCGGCCATGTTGATCGCGTACGACAAAGTCTTGGCGCCGGCCAGTAGCCACGGCATCGCGTCGACACCCGCCGACGGCAGCTCGCGCGGCAAGGTCACCGCGGCCAATCCGTCGCGTCGGGTGGCGGCGATCCGTTCGGCGAGCGGATTCACCGTCACGAAGGCGGTCGGCGCCGAACCACGTTCCCGGCCGCGGCTAAACACCAGCCGCATCGCGCCTTCGCTGTCGGTGTCACCCACCCACTGCTGCGTCGCTACCTCGATCGCATGCCGCCAGGCGGCCAGGTCAGGCTCGGGCAGGTCGAGCAGTTTCGCCGAGTGGCCCATCCGGCTCAGATGTGCATCGACCAGGCAGGCGCGGCCGTCGCGGACCAACAGTGTTTCGAAGACGCCGTCGCCTCGCACCGCGGCGAGGTCGTCGGCAAACAGCAGCGGTGTGCCGGGCGGATGCACCTCGCCGTCGAGCGTCACGATCACGCCCGGGTGGCCAGTCATGGGTAAGAAGCCTATCGCCGTGGACCCGTAGAGTTGGTGTGTGTCCGCAGTTCCCGCCCCCGAGACCGGCCCCGACGCCGGTGCCATCTGGCACTACGGCGACCCGCTGGGCGAGCAGCGCGCCGCCGAAACCGGTGCCGTCCTGGTGGATCGGTCACATCGCGGCGTGCTGACCCTGACCGGCGACGACCGGCAAACCTGGCTGCACAGCATCTCGACGCAGTTCATCAGCGAACTTCCGGACGGCGCGAGCACACAGAACCTCAGCCTCGACGGGCAAGGGCGAGTCGAAGATCACTGGATCCAGACCGAGCTCGGCGGCGTCACCTATCTGGACACCGAGCCGTGGCGCGGTGGGCCGTTGCTGGATTACCTGCGCAAAATGGTGTTCTGGTCGAAGGTCACGCCGGAACCGGCCGATCTGGCAGTGCTCTCACTGCTGGGATCGCAGCTGAGCGAGCGAGCGGTGCTCGACGCGCTCGGACTTGACACGTTGCCCAACGCGATGACGGCCGCGCCACTGACCGGCGGCGGCTTCGTGCGCCGGATGTCTGAGGCGCGCCCGGGCCAGATCGAGTTGGACGTGCTCGTCGACCGTGGCGACTCCGCCGAGCTGCAGCGGCGGCTGACCGGCGCCGGAGTGCGTCCGGCGGGAGTCTGGGCCTACGAGGCCCACCGGGTGGCGGCGGTACGCCCACGGCTTGGCGTCGACACCGACGAGCGGACCATCCCGCACGAGGTGGGCTGGATCGGCGGTCCGGGGTTAGGTGCCGTCCACCTGGACAAGGGTTGTTATCGCGGTCAGGAAACCGTTGCGCGGGTGCATAACCTGGGCAAACCGCCCCGCATGCTGGCGTTGTTGCACCTCGACGGGTCGGTGGACCGCCCGGGCACCGGTGACGCGGTGTTGGCCGGCGGACGCGCGGTCGGCCGGCTCGGAACCGTGGTCGACCATGTCGATCTGGGCCCGGTGGCCTTGGCGTTGCTGAAGCGGGGGATACCCGCCGATACCGCCCTGAGCACTGGCGGCGGCGGCGAAGTGGCGGCGATGATCGACCCCACCTC
>NZ_DATNJW010000055.1:0-4495 GCF_035603715.1 Mycobacterium sp.
GGCATGGGTGCCGCGATGGTCATCGAGGTCGCCTGAGATGACCGCACTGATCACCGAGGGCTTGTTCCGGGTCGACGGCGACCGCGCGGTGCTGTTCGCGTCGCGCAGACGTTCGTCGGGTGCGGTGAAGTTTCCGGCCGAGCGGCCCGAGCTTTTCGACGGCGACCCCGAGATCCAGGACGACATCGAGGTGATCGAATTGTCCACCGAGGGAACCCTGTACACCTACACCACGCAGGAGTTCGCGCCACCGTTGCCGTACAAGGGCAACCGGGATCCGGAGGTGTTCCGGCCGTATGTGGTGGGCTTCGTCGAGTTGCCCGAAGGCGTGCTGGTGGAGACGCTGATCGTCGGCGCGACCGCGGACGAACTGCGGATCGGCCAGCCCCTGGTCTCGACCCCCACCACGCTGGAGACCGCCGACGGTCAGTCGCTGGTGACTTTCGCGTTCCGACCGGCCTTGGGCAGCTAAAGTCCATCCGGTGACGGACCTGGGCTCCCCGCCCTTCGGACTTCATCCGCTGCACGGCGTGCACGAGCCCACGACCGGCAATCCGCCGCGTCGTCCCCGGTCCGCGCGCCGCACCACATCGATCGACATGACCCGCGACGAAGGGTCACTAGACCCGGTGTATCTGCACGGGCGGGCGCGCGATCTGTGGACGGCGGCCGACGGAACCGTGACCGAGCTCGACTTCGCGACGCTCGCCGCCACCATCGAGCTGATAGCCCGAGTCGTCCGTCACGTCGAAGTGAAACCACCGGTCGCCGCCATGTCCCGGCTGTCGGGCGCCCCCGCGATGAGCGGGTTTCGCGCCGCGGCCGACAAGGCTGCTCCCGAGTTGCGGCACGCCCGCGACCTGCGCTACACGCTGCTCGACGACGTTCCCGTCGCCACGCTGATATCCGGCCATGCGCTATCGGCGTCGAATCTGCTTGGGGACGTGGCGAAGTCGGGGTACCTGCCGGTTGCCGACCAGTGTGCGGGCTTCGCGACCGGCGGGCTGCTGCTGACGTCGTTCGAGGCAGGCGATCCCGTGATCGTCACCGGGCCGGAGGCTCCCGACCTCGATCACGGCGACGACTCTTGGGCCTGGCACCACGTGGCGCCGTTACCGCGCCATGCCATGCGCCGCAGACGCCGCATCGATGTCTACCGGGGTGAATCGCCGTCACGGGTGGACATCGACGCGATGTTTCGCGACACCTACGTGCGGACCGACGGCGTCGAGACCATCATCCACGAATACACGCTGGCCGCCGAAGTCGACACCGACTCTGGCGTCATCGTCGAATCCGTTGCCACACCGCGAGTGCTGCCGTGGCAGGAGTGTCCGGGCGCGGTCGCGAGCGCTGCGCGAATCACCGGAATGGCGCTGCAGGAACTGCACTTTCGGGTCCGACAGGAATTGTCCGGTACCAGCACCTGCACTCATCTCAATGATCTGCTGCGCAGCATCGCCGATGCCGAGGCGCTGATACACCTCGTGAAAGAAGGCTGAGCGCCTCAGCGCGGGCCTGGCGTAGCGTCGCCCAACTCGTCGGGTTCAGCAGGACGCTTGGCCGTGGCCTTCTGCTTGGTTGCGTCGTCGACCTCATCGATGTCCTCGAGGGCCGCCTCGTCGGTGATCGGTTGGCTGGTATCGAATCCTGACATAACTACTGAGTAGCCAGAATGTCGGCGCCCAACCCTCTAGGCGTTGGCGAATGAGAACGTCAGGGTGCGGCTAACCGTCAGCGTGGCCACGGCATCCGACGCGGGTGGCCATACCGCTGTGCCCTGCACGATCGCACCGCGAATGTCGCGATAAGCGGTGAAAGTGTCGGCCACCACGCAGGCCTGGATCGCATAGCGTTGTGTGGCATCGCCGTTCGCGCCGTCAACGGTGACGGCGATGGTGGCGGAGTCGGAGTCGAAGACTCGCGCCGGTAGGGCCAGCAGCTGGCCGTCTGCGTCGACGACACAGATCGCGCCGGTCGGCCCACGCGCCAAGAACTCGGCTAGTTCGTCCTGGGACATCGAAACCGGGCCCCTGCTACGCGGACTAGACATGCCGGTCGGAGAGATCGGCGGCGCGGACCTCGGTGATCGTCAGTCCGATGAAGCACCGCTTGCCGCTGAGAAGGCGGTCGCGCACCTTCGTCACGACCGAGTCGGGCACGCGTTGATCCGGCGAACTTTCGCCGATGAGTTCGTCGACCTCAACTACGGACGGTTGGTAGACGTGCGCGAGGCCGCGAACAGAGATCCAGCACTCGTTGTCGCCGATCAAGCAGGCGGCCTCGGGAGCCGAGCGCATGTGTTGGACCTTGGCGCTCTTTGCATAGGTGGCGAAGTAGAGGCAGCGGGTGTCGGAGCGGTAGGCCACGGAACGCATGGCATAGCCGATCGGACGTTGGGCGCCGTCGCGGCAGAACAGGAATGCGCGGTGGTTGCTACGGATGAACTCGACGACGTCCGGCGCGTCGAGCGACGGCGGGATCACAACGCGACAGGCGTTGCCATCGCGACGATCATGTCCGCGACCACCGCGATCATCTCGTCACGGTCGACGGCCACGGTCTGGCGATGGACCGTGTGCCAGGCCCGATCCAGCAGCCCCATCACCGCGACGCCGATGACGTCGGGTGAGTGCGCACCGTTTCCGGCGATAGCTTGCCCTAGCTTCCACGACGCCCGGGTCACCATGCGGTTGCGCGACTTTCGAAAGTCGTCGTCGTCGGGCGCCGATTGCGTCGACGCGAGCACGAACGCGCCGTGGTGGTCCATGTAATCGAAGTAGTGGCCCACCCAAGCGCGGATGTCGGCCGGCCCGAACGGTTCGCCGGCGTCGGCCCACTCGGCGATGACGGCGAGGGCCTCGCGGTAGGCGTTCTTGCCGAGAACGTTGAAGATCTCGCGCTTGTCCTTGAAGTAGGTATAGAAGCCGGCCCGCGAGATGCCGCACGCCTCGGTGATCGCATTGATCGGCGTGCCCGCGTATCCGCGTTCTAGAAAGAGACGACGACTGGCGTGAAGGATCGAAGACCGGGTGCGTTCACCGCGGGTGGCATCCAGTTGCCGTTCGGCGGGCGAGGCCGAGGTCACCGTCATGCGGCGACTGTATATGACAGTATCGTCAACTGCAATAACTGCAGCTTAGGAATCAATTGTCCTGTAGGGATATGCAGACTTGACACCTCTGTCAAGTTACGCCAAGCTCGTAGACGAGCCGTATGTCGAGCCGCGAGAGGCAATCCGATGACCCAGTTCAAAGATGCACCGATCTTCGATGCCGATCAGCACATGTATGAGACCCCCGATGCGCTGACGAGGTACCTGCCCAAGGAGTTCCAGCCGAAGGTGCAGTTCGTCCAGATGGGCAGGCACACCCGCATCGCGATCCTGAACAAGATCACCGACTACATGCCGAACCCGACGTTCGACCGGGTCGCCGCTCCCGGTGCGCACGAGAGGTTCTACTCCGGCCAGAACCCCGAGGGTCTGTCGATGCGGGAGATGTCCGGACGTGGCATCGACACGCCGCCGGGCGCACGCAACCCTGAGGACCGCATCGCCGAACTCGACCGTCAAGGTGTCGACTCGTGCCTGAACTACCCCACGCTTGCCAATCTGGTCGAGCACTCGGCCGCCGAGGATCCCGAACTGACCGTGGCGATCATCCATGCCCTGAACCAATGGATGCTGGAGCACTGGGGCTTCAGCCACGCTAACCGGGTCTACTCGACGCCGGTGCTAACCCTGGGACTCGTCGACGAAGCGCGTCGCGAACTCGACTACATCCTGGACAACGGCGCCAAGGTCGCGTTGATCAAGCCGGCACCGGTGAACGGCTACAAGGGCTGGCGCTCCCCCGCGCTGCCCGAGTTCGACCCGTTTTGGCGCGATGTCGAAGACGCGGGCCTGCCAATTGTGTTGCACGCCAGCCAACCTCCGTTGCAGGAGTACATCGACAAGTGGGAGCCGCCGTCAACCAGTAGTGCGTTCGAGATGTCGGCATTCAAGTGGACGGCGCTGGGCCATCGGGAGATCGCTGACATGTTGACCAGCCTGATCTGCCACGGCACGTTGACCCGGTTCCCGAAACTGCGGATCGCCAGCGTGGAGAACGGAAGCGCCTGGATCAAGCCACTTTTCGATGACCTGCAGTCGACGTACAGCAAGATGCCGCAGAACTTCCCCGAGCATCCGCACGAGGTGTTCCGCCGCAACATCTGGGTCAGCCCGTTCTGGGAGGGCTCAGTCGCCGACGTGGTGCAGACCGTCGGATGCGACAAGGTGATGTTCGGCGCGGACTGGCCGCATCCCGAAGGCCTGGCCGAGCCCAAGCGCTACTGGCAGTACGCCGAAGGCATGGACGAACGTCGCACCTACGACTTCATGGGAGACAACGCCCGTCGGTTCATGGGGCTACCGATCGCCAACCCCGACCCGGAGGCCGTCAAACCGCCCGCGCTGGCCCACGCCTGAGAGGCACCGGGGCGGGTCTCAGCG
>NZ_DATNJW010000056.1:0-22320 GCF_035603715.1 Mycobacterium sp.
AGGGTCGATCGAGACTGCTTCGCGCGCATTGCTCCCGGGCTACCGTCCGACGTGATCCGTGTCGCAGAGTCCGGGGTCCGGGGCAGGGCCGACCTGCTGGCCTACGCCGGAGCAGGCGCCGATGCGGTGCTGGTCGGCGAAGGTTTGGTCACCAGCGGCGATCCGCGCGCTGCCGTCGCCGACCTGGTCACCGCCGGTAAGCATCCGTCGTGCCCCAAACCGTCCCGCTAGCCCGGCGAACCCAATGAGCCGCTTGTACGTTGAGCGTTAATGATGGCAGAAATCTTGCGCCCGGAACTTCCGCGATCAAGCGCCGCGATCGCTGAGCCCACTCACTACGATCCAGACTCCCGCGGTCATTTCGGTGCGTATGGGGGCCGGCTTGTCGCCGAGGCCCTGATGGCCGTGATCGAGGAAGTCACTGCGGCTTACGAGAAGGTGCGCACCGACCAGGCGTACCTCGACGAACTCGACAGGTTGCAGACGCACTACACCGGCAGGCCGTCGCCGCTGTACGAGGCCGCCCGCCTCAGTGAGCACGCCGGTGGCGCGAGGATCTTCCTCAAGCGAGAAGACCTGAACCACACCGGTTCTCACAAGATCAACAACGTGTTGGGCCAAGCCTTGCTGGCTCGCCAGATGGGCAAGACACGGGTGATCGCCGAGACCGGCGCCGGCCAGCACGGGGTTGCCACCGCGACGGCATGCGCCCTGCTCGGTTTGGACTGCGTGATCTACATGGGCGCCGTCGACACCGAGCGGCAAGCACTCAACGTTGCCCGGATGCGACTGCTGGGCGCCGAGGTGGTGTCGGTCGAATCGGGCTCGAAAACTCTCAAGGACGCCATCAACGAGGCGTTCCGCGACTGGGTCACCAACGCCGACGACACCTACTATTGCTTCGGCACCGCGGCAGGGCCGCATCCCTTCCCCACGATGGTTCGCGATTTCCAACGGGTCATCGGACTCGAGACGCGCGTACAGATCCAGGATCAGGCCGGCCGACTGCCCGATGCCGTGACCGCATGCGTCGGCGGGGGATCCAACGCGATCGGCATATTTCACCCGTTCCTGGACGACCCAGGTGTCCGGCTGGTCGGCTTCGAGGCGGCCGGCGACGGCGTCGAAACCGGCCGTCACGCCGCGACATTCACCGGCGGATCGCCCGGCGCGTTTCAGGGATCGTTCTCGTTTCTGCTGCAGGACGACGACGGGCAGACGATCGAATCGCATTCGATCTCGGCCGGCCTGGACTATCCCGGTGTGGGTCCCGAGCATGCCTGGCTGCGGGATAACGGACGGGCGGAATACCGGCCGATCACCGACACCGAGGCGATGGACGCGTTCCGTCTGCTGTGCCGGACGGAAGGCATCATTCCGGCGATCGAATCGGCACATGCGGTGGCCGGTGCGCTCAAACTGGGCGTCGAGATGGGCAGCGGGGCGGTCATCGTGGTCAACCTGTCCGGCCGCGGCGACAAGGATGTCGAGACAGCCGCGAAGTGGTTCGGCTTGCTCGACGACAAAGCGGACGACGAGCGCTCATGACCGTCGAACAGAGCGAGAAGAGTGGCCTGGCAGCGCTTTTCGATGCTTGCCACGGTGAAAATCGTGCGGCGCTGATCGGATATCTGCCGACCGGGTACCCCGATGTCCCGACGTCGATCGAAGCGATGAAGGCGTTGACCGAATCCGGTTGCGACCTCATCGAGGTCGGGGTGCCGTATTCGGATCCGGGCATGGACGGCCCGACGATCGCGAACGCGACCGAGGTCGCACTGCGTGGGGGAGTCCGGGTCCGCGACACGTTGACGGCGGTCGAGGCGATCAGCGGGGCCGGCGGTCGTGCTGTGGTCATGACCTACTGGAACCCGGTGCTGCGCTACGGGGTTGACGCTTTCGCCCGTGACCTGGCCGCAGCGGGCGGGTCCGGCCTGATCACTCCGGACCTGATTCCCGAAGAGGCCGACGAGTGGCTGGCGGCGTCGGACCAACACCGGTTAGACCGCATCTTCCTGGTGGCGCCGTCGTCGACTCCGCAACGCCTGGCTACCACCGTGGGGGCATCGCGTGGCTTCGTCTATGCCGCATCGACGATGGGCGTGACCGGCGCCCGCGATGCGGTGTCGAACGCAGCGCCGGAATTGGTGGCCAGGGTCAAAGAGGTTTCCGATATTCCCGTCGGAGTCGGACTGGGCGTTCGGTCGCGAGAGCAGGCGGCCCAGATCGCCGGCTATGCCGACGGTGTCATCGTGGGTTCGGCACTCGTCTCTGCGCTCACCGATGGGCTGTCGACGATGCGTGCGTTAACTGAAGAACTCGCCGCCGGTGTGCGCCAGAGGAATTCCATGTCATGACGACAACGGTCATCGCATATTTCCCGAGCCCGCCGCAGGGGGTGTGGCACCTTGGGCCGATCCCGCTGAGGGCCTACGCCTTGTTCATCATCATCGGGATCATCGCCGCGCTGCTGATCGGTGATCGACGCTGGGTGGCGCGCGGCGGCGAGCGCGGCGTGATCTACGACATCGCGCTGTGGGCCGTGCCGTTCGGCCTCATCGGTGGTCGCCTGTACCACTTGGCGACCGACTGGCGGACGTATTTCGGCGAGGGCGGTGCCGGACCGATTGCGGCGCTGCGTATCTGGGACGGCGGACTCGGGATCTGGGGCGCCGTCGCCCTTGGCGGTGTGGGCGCCTGGATTGCCTGCCGGCGTCGTGGCATTCCGCTTCCGGCGTTCGGCGACGCGATCGCACCGGGCATCGTTCTCGCGCAGGCGATCGGCCGAATCGGGAACTATTTCAACCAAGAGCTGTTCGGCCGCGAGACCACGATGCCGTGGGGTTTGGAGATTTTCTACCGTCGCGACCCTGCCGGATTCGTCGACGTGCACTCGCTCGACGGGGTGTCGACCGGGCAGCTTGCGATGGTTGTCCAGCCCACATTCCTCTACGAATTGCTATGGAACCTACTGGTATTCGCGATCCTGATCTTCCTGGACCGGCGGTACACCATTGGGCACGGTCGGCTGTTCGCGGCCTATGTCGCGCTGTATTGCGTCGGGCGATTCTGCATCGAGCTGCTCCGGGACGACACTGCCACACATATCGCCGGCATCCGGATCAACTCCTTCACTTCGATGTTCGTCTTCATCGGCGCGGTGGTGTATTTGATCCTGGCTCCCAAGGGTCGCGAAGATCCGGCGGCGCTCAGCGGCTCGGCCGCTGAGTTGCTGGAACCCGACTCGATCGACGACGGCGACGATGCCGCGCCCGAGACCACACCGGCGTCCGAGACGACATCGCCCGTCGCCACCGACGACGACGCCGCAGAGAAGGCCAACACGGCCGCGATCGACGAACCTCACGTCGAAGCTGAGGCCGACGCGGCCGAAGTCGACTCGCCAGAGGTCGAGGTGGCCGCAGCTCCAGAGTCCGACGACGCTCCGGAGGTAGAGGAGGAGGCCACGGTCGAGTCGGCAGAGGACTCGGCGGACGGGGATGCCGAGCCTCCTGCCGATGATGCCGCGCCGCCCGCCGACGATCACGAGGACGAAACCGACGCAGCGCCGGACGCTGCGGAGGCCGATTCCGACCCGGAGCCGGCCGAATCCAGCTCGTCCAGGCCGGACCACGACTGATGTCTAATCCGGCGCAGCACGGCCCCACCGGGCCTGCTGGGCGCTGGCACCGACACCACCCGTACGCCCTGCTGGGATCGGGCGCACTCCTGGCCGGCGCACTCGGCTACATCGGAGTGGTCGATCCGCATCAACCCGGCTCGTTTTTTCCGCAATGCCCGTTCCGGCTGCTTACCGGGTTGAACTGCCCAGGCTGCGGCGGGCTGCGGATGACCCACGACGTCCTGCACGGGGACCTGATCGCGGCGATCAACGACAACGTCCTGCTACTGGTCGGCATCCCGCTGTTGGCCGGGTGGGTGCTGCTGCGCCGACGCGCCGGAAAGTCACCGATGACACTCCCGGCGGCCGCGACCGTCGTGATCACATTGCTGGCCTGGACAATAGTGCGCAACCTGCCGGGATTCCCCTTGATTCCGACGCTGCTCACCCATTAGCCCGCTGCTCGATCCGTAACTGACGCGAGATGCTCAGCTAGCGCGACTATGCTGAGTCGTCGTGGCAAGACGCGGAAAGATCGTCTGTACGCTCGGTCCGGCCACCAGCTCTGACGAGGCGGTCCGGGCGCTGGTCGAAGCCGGAATGGACGTCGCCAGAATGAACTTCAGCCACGGCGACTACAGCGACCACAAAGCGTCCTATGACCGGGTGCGGGCCGCCTCTAATGCGACTGGGCGCGCCGTCGGCGTGCTCGCCGACCTCCAGGGTCCCAAGATCCGGCTCGGCCGTTTCGCGGACGGCCCGACGTACTGGGCTGACGGCGAATTCGTGCGGATCACGGTTGCGCACTGCGACGGCAACCACGACCGGGTTTCGACCACCTACAAGCAGCTGGCGCAAGATGCGCTGCCCGGCGACCGTGTTCTGGTCGACGACGGCAACGTCGGTTTGGTGGTCGATCACATCGATGGCGACGACGTCGTGTGCCGGGTGACCGAGGGCGGTCCGGTCAGCAACAACAAGGGAATGTCGTTACCCGGGATGAGTGTCTCCGCGCCTGCGTTGTCCGAAAAGGACATCGACGATCTCGAGTTCGCCATGCATTTGGGCGTCGACATGGTGGCGTTGTCGTTCGTCCGTTCTCCCTCGGACGTCGAGCTGGTTCACGAGGTGATGGATCGCGTAGGCCGACGGGTGCCGGTCATCGCCAAACTCGAGAAGCCAGAGGCCATCGACAACCTCGAAGCGGTGGTGCTGGCCTTCGATGCGGTGATGGTCGCCCGGGGTGACCTGGGTGTCGAGCTGCCGCTGGAAGAGGTGCCGCTGGTTCAGAAGCGCGCCATCCAAATGGCAAGGGAGAACGCCAAACCCGTGATCGTGGCGACTCAGATGCTCGAATCGATGATCGAGCACTCGCGTCCGACCCGAGCTGAGGCTTCCGACGTCGCGAACGCGGTGCTCGACGGCGCCGACGCGGTCATGCTGTCCGGCGAAACCTCGGTCGGTAAATACCCGTTGGCCGCGGTCCAGACGATGGCCCGGATCATCTGCGCCGTCGAGGAGAATTCGACGGCCGCCCCGCCGCTGACGCACGTCCCGCGCACCAAGCGCGGAGTGATCAGCTACGCCGCCCGCGATATCGGCGAAAGGCTCGACGCCAAGGCGCTGGTCGCATTCACCCAATCCGGAGACACCGTTCGGCGACTGGCCCGCCTGCACACGCCGTTGCCGTTGCTGGCGTTCACCCCGCTGCCCGAGGTGCGCAGCCAACTGGCCATGACCTGGGGCACCGAGACGTTCATCGTCCCGATCATGCAAACCACCGACGGCATGATCCGCCAGGTGGACAAGTCGCTGCTGTCGCTTGGCCGCTACCGGCGCGGGGACCTGGTGGTCATCGTCGCCGGGGCACCCCCGGGCACTGTGGGCTCGACGAACCTGATTCATGTGCACCGCATCGGTGAAGAGGACGTGTAGCTCAGCTGACTAAGCTGGGCCGGTGTCTGACTTCGACGAGCTGATGGCGGTGCTGGACCTGCACCAGAAGGGCGACGACGTCTTCGTCGGAACCCATCCCAGCAAGAACCCGCCTCGCACGTTCGGCGGGCTGATGATGGCGCAATCCTTTGTGGCCGCCGCCCGCACCCGCACCCGCGATCTGCCGCCCAACTCGCTGTCCGCGCACTTCGTCAACGGCGGCGACACCGACAAGGACATCGAATTCCACGTCGTCCGGCTGCGCGATGAGAGGCGTTTTGCCAACCGACGCGTCGAGGTGACGCAGGACGGCACCTTGCTGGCGACCGTGATGATCTCCTACCTGGCCGGCGGCAGCGGTCTCGAGCACAACGTCGAGCCCCCCGATGTCGCCGATCCGGAGGCGTTGCCGTCGGTCAAGGAGCAGCTGCGTGGCTATGAGGAGACCGTCCCGCATTTCGTCAACGCACTACAGCCAATCGAATGGCGTTACACCAACGACCCCTCCTGGGTGATGCGCGAAAAAGGCGATCGACTGGCTTTCAATCGGGTCTGGGTGAGGGCTGACGGCATGCTGCCCGACAACCCCGTATTGCACACCGCCACAATGATTTTCTGTTCCGACACTACTGTGCTGGACTCGATCATCACGACTCACGGCCTGTCGTGGGGATTCGACCGCATCTTTGCCGCAACCGTCAATCACTCAGTCTGGTTTCATCGCCAGGTGGATTTCAACGATTGGGTGTTGTACTCAACCTCCTCGCCGGTGGCGGCCGATTCGCGTGGGTTGGGTAGCGGCTACTTCTTCGATCGATCCGGACGGCCGGTAGCAACCGTGGTGCAAGAAGGCTTAGTCAAATACTTCCCCGACAAAAGCTGATAGGGCAGGCGGAAACCGCCCTGCAACACTCGATTTCGCCTACTACGCTGACGCCGGTCTGAAGCGTATCGTCGATGTTGGTTAGGTCGTAGAGCCAGCCGGAGGTACGGGTGAAAGAGTCACCGCTCGGTCTCGCGCCTGGGGTCCGCTCAGGTAAGCAACTCGTTCACGTCAATTCAACGGCTACGCGCTGGATTGGCGTCGCGGCTCTTATTGGCACGACATGCTGGCTGATCGCGATCATCGTGCGCGCCCACATCCAGGCGGGCTGGCACGCAACCGATCGGCTGGAGTGGTCGGTGACGGTGCTGGCCGCGGTGGCCTTCGTCCTGCGTGGTCTCTTCCTGGGACGCCCGGTCACGGCCCGGCACGCAGCCGTTGCGGCCGCCGTGCTGTTCGCCGGGATTGCTTCGCGGGTACTGACTTTCGATCTCCTTGGCGACGCGTTGATCGCCGGATCCGGCCTGGCTCTCATGTGGCCGATCGCGGCACGGCCGCAGCCCGGCGACCTGTCTCGGGTGTGGACATTGATCAATGCCACCAACGGCGACCCGCTGGCGCCCTTCGCTATGCAAGCCGGCAAGTGCTACCTGTTCAACGTGGATGGCAGCGCGGCCATCTCGTACCGGACTCGGATGGGCTACGCGGTTGTCAGCGGTGACCCCGTTGGCGACGAGGCTCAGTTCCCCCGACTGATCGCCGATTTCGCCGCTCATTGCCACGACCATGGCTGGCGAATCGTGGTGCTGGCGTGCAGCGAACGCCGCCTTCGGTTGTGGAGCGATCCGAGGGTTTTAGGCACATCGTTGCGGCCGATACCGATTGGCCGGGATGTCGTCATCGACGTGGCCGATTTCACGATGGCCGGGCGAAGATTCCGCAACCTGCGTCAGGCCGTTCAGCGCACCCACAATTCCGGGATCACCACCGAGATCGTCGCGGAGCAGGACCTCGACGACAGGCAAGTGGCTGAACTGGCCGATGTGTTGCGGGCATCGCCCAGCGGAGCACATACCGATCGTGGATTCTGCATGAGCCTGGATGGTGTTCTCGAGGGTCGATTCCCGGGGATACAACTGGTTGTGGCGCGGGACAGATTGGGACGTGTGCAGGGATTTCACCGATACGCCACAGCCGGTGGCGGCAGCGAAATCACTCTTGAAGTTCCGTGGCGGCGGCGCGGCGCGCCCAACGGAGTCGACGAACGGCTCAGCGTCGACATGATCAATGCTGCTAAAGATGCTGGCGCACTACGGATTTCGCTGTCCTTTGCGGCTTTTCCAGAGCTTTTCGATGACCAAGACCGAGGCCGCGTGCAAGCGACCTTCTACTGGCTGATCCACCGCCTTGACCCGTTGATAGCGCTTGAGTCGTTGTATAGATATCTGCGCAAATTTCACGCAATAGGCGAACGGCGTTACGCGCTGGTGTCTCTCACACAGCTGGTGCCACTGATTTTCGTGCTGCTGTCGCTGGAGCTGATGCCGCGACGACGCCGCCTGTAGCGTACTAGCGGCTCGGTACCGGAGTCAGCGTCACCTTCAACCGGTCTTGCACGCTTCGGCGGAACTGGTCGGCGCACTGCTGCTGCAACACGTGGTTGGAGCCGGCTTTCTGCGTGCAGTCGATGTAATCTCCGCCGCGGACGTCCTTCCAGACTGTCGTCCAAATCGCGATGAACGCCAATCCGACGACGATTGCCAAGCCGCCCAGCACGATCCCGGCGATCGCGACCCCGCCGTTGTTGGCAGTGCCACGCTTGACGCGTGCATGTCCGATGAAACCGAAGATGACCGCAGCGATTCCCAGAGCGATGGGCGCGAAGACCGTCGCGACGCTGAGAAGCCCGACGACGGCCAGCACCAGCGAGGTGATACCGAGCCCGTTCCTGGGCGCGGCAGCCTGCGGCGGATAACCACCGTACGGCGGCGGCAGAGGGTAGCCACCGGGGGAGGCGGCGGGCCGATACGGGTAGGGATCGGGATAGGGGTATGGCGGCCCGGTTTGCGATGTTCCCCGGAAGTTTTCGCGTCTGTCCGGAGTATCCGAAGATCCGGTCATGACTCGCTCTCTAGTCGGGCGGCGTTGGACGGGTGTCCATCAGGATACGCGTCAGCGCTGATGCGCAATTCCGGATACGAGATGTGATCGGGCAAGTGGTGGGTCGCGACCACAACAGTCCGCTCCGCTGCAATCAGGCCGCCCTGCGGATCCAACAGACGAAGCAGGACGGGTTCGGCGTCGACGGCGTCCAGGTGTTCGGTGGGCTCATCGAGGAGCACAATCCGCGCGGGCGAGATTATTGCCCGTGCCAGCAGCAGTCTTCGGCGCTGGCCCGCCGACAGCGCATCCGTCCCCGCCGCCAACACGGTATCCAGACCATCCGGTAGGTCGGCCAGCCACGCGCTCAAGCCGACTCGGTTCAGCGCGGCGGTCAGGTCGCGGTCCGGGCAATCACCACGGGCGACCAGCAGGTTATCTCGGACGGACGTCGCGAACACGTGTGCATCCTCAGCGAAAAAGCTGACCGCACGGCGCAGCTCTGGTTCGTCGATCAGTCGCAGCGGTGTGCCGGCCAGCGTGACCTCACCACGCGTGGGCGTCAACAAGCCGGCGAGTGTCATCAACAGAGTGGTCTTGCCCGACCCGCTGGGACCGGTGACCGCCAGCCTTGCCCCCGGCTTCAGTTCAACCGTCGCCGGTGCGGCGGGCGCCCGCGCACCGGAGTGCGCCACCGACACCCTGCGGGCGTGCAGCGTCGCTGTCGCTGCCAGACGCGATGGGGGACGCGGAGTGCGCATTGGACTTGTGACCGGCGTCAAGTCGAGTAGATGTCGTGCCGATATCCGCGAACGCGTCAACTGAACAGCGGCGGCAGCCAAGGGCGTTGTCGCCTCGAACGCGGACAGCGGCAACAGCATCAAGATGGCCAATGTCGTGGGTGCGCTGCTGCCCGCCAGCCCAATTGCCGCCACCACGGCGCCCAGCACGCTGGCCCCGATCGCGGCGGTGGGCATGGCGGCCGCCAACGCGGCGGGTCGGAGGGCGGCATCGACGGCATCACTCCAAGCCCGTTGCCGACGTTGTGAATCCAAAACGATGCTCGGCAGCCGACCCGCGATTCGTAATTCGGGGGCGTGCTGTAGGGCCAGCATCGCCGCCACGTCGCGTGCGGAATGATGGTCACGTGCAACCGCTTCCTGCGCGGTTGCAGCTTTCGCCGCCAGCCACGGCGCAACAATGCCGGCGACCAGCAGGCAGATCGCCAACAGCGCCGCCGCCGGCGGTGAGATGATCCCGACCGTCACGGTTGCAGCCAGCGCCAGCACGGCAGCGACACCGAACGGCAGCACGCAACGGACCAGCACATCGGCCAATTGATCGACGTCGGCGCCCACCCGCGCCACCAAGTCCCCGCTGTGCAATCGCGTCGCAACCTCGGCCGGCCCGTGGGCCAGTCGGGAATAGATTTGTGAGCGGGCGGCGCCCGCGGACCGTAACGCGGTGTCATGGGTGACGAGGCGCTCGCAATAGTGCAGCACGCCGCGAGAAATCGCGAATGTCCGGACGCCCACAACGGCGATCGACAGATCCAGCACGGGTGGCATCTGCCAGGCGCGGGTGATGAGCCACGCCGAGACTCCCGCCAGTGCCAATGCGCTGCCAAGCGATGACGCCCCCAGCGCAATGCCGAGCAGCAATCGTGGCAGACGCGGGCGCAGCAGCGGGAACGCGGCGAGCAAGGGGTCAGACGTTGGCACGATCGACCTCCTCTGCCTCGCCCACGTCGACGACGTCATCGCCGATCCCGACGACCCGCTCGCGGTGGCCGACCACCACCACCGTGTCACCGGTGCGCGCACGCTCGACAACCGCCTGCAGCACTTGGGTTTCCGTCGCAGCATCCAGATGCGCGGTGGGCTCGTCGAGAAGCAGTATCGGTGAACGTGATCCGAGCGCTCGGGCCAAGGCGAGGCGCTGTCGCTGGCCCAACGACAGACCGACACCGCCGCGCCCGATCACGGTTCGCGTTCCGTCCGGCAGCTTTGCCAAGACGTCGTCGAAACCGGCAGCCGCGCAGGCAGCTTCGGGATCGGCAAGATCGCCGAAGAGTGACAGGTTGTCGGCGATAGTTCCGGGGATCAGTATCGGGCGCTGCGGCAGCCAGGACACCTGCTGCCACCATGCGTGCGGTTCGAGATCGGCGAGATCGATCCCGGCCACGGTGACTCGACCGCTGGTGGCCGTGGTCAACCCGGTGATGGCCTGCAACGCGGTGCTTTTCCCCGCGCCGTTGCGACCGGTGAGCACCGTAACCCGGCCCGGCCGGATGACGGCGCTGAGATCGCTCGGGCGGCACCCGTCGCGGCCAGCGACGCTCAGTCTGTCGAGAACGATCTCGGCGCCACGTGCCGACACCGTGCGTGAACCCGGCACGGTAATCGGGCATCTCTCGATCAGCTCGAAGGCTTTGTCGGCGGCAGCGCGGCCATCTTGCGCTGCATGGAATTCCACGCCAATGCGGCGCAGGGGCCAGTAGACGTCGGGTGCCAGCAAGAGAACGGTCAAGCCGGTGGTCAAACTGATCTCGCCGAAGACCAGACGCAGGCCGATGCTGACCGCGACGACGGCGACGCCGAGGGTGGCAAGAAGTTCCAACACCAACGCCGAAAGGAACGCGATCCGCAGCGTCGCCATCGCTGAGCGCCGGTGGGCGGCGCTCAGCGCGGTGATTCGATGCTCGGGACCGTCGGCGCGTCCCAGCGCCCGCAGCGTCGGAATACCGGCGATCAAGTCCAACAACCGCGCCTGCAGGGTCGCCATGGCGGTCAGTGCCGCCGCGGAGCGATCTGCGGTCGCGAGACCGATCAGCACCATGAAGAGCGGAATCAACGGCAGCGTGATCACCACGATCAGAGCCGATCTGAGGTCGTAGACGCCAAGTACCACGACGCTGATTGGAGTGAGAATCGCCGCGAGCAGTAGGGCCGGCAGGTAAGCGGTGAAATATGGGCGCAGCGCATCGAGTCCGCGAGTCACGACCACGGCCGCGTCGTCGCGCACTGTCGCCAACTCTCTGGGTTCAGTGGCCGTGACTGCCGCCAGAACCCGCGTGCTGAGGTCGGCGATGGCCGCGCTGGCGCCGTGTTGGCCCAGGCGTGTTTGAAGCCACTGCGCGACGGCACGCACCACCCACACCGACAGGAGAATCGCCAGCGTCGGCGTCCACTGCCCGAGCGTGCGTGCCGCCGGATCGGTGATGACGTGAGAAGCGATGTGCGCCAGCAGGATCGCGGACACGATTGCGCAACCGGAGATCACGACGCCGCACGCGACCGTTGCAACCAAGAAACGTCGCAGTGCCGTGGACGTCCGGACGAAACGCGGATCCAGCGGACCTCGACCGCTCAGGGTGTTCGCCTCGCCAGGCCGATCGACGGTGGTATCCGGTCAGCCGAAATACGCTGACGGAAAACCCAATAGGTCCAACCTTGGTACGCCACCACCAGCGGCGCGAAAATGGCAGCGGCCCATGTCATGACCTTCAAGGTGTAGGGGCTCGAGGATGCGTTGCTGACCGTCAAGCTCCATTGCGGATCGAGCGTGGACGGCACCAGATAGGGATACATTGCCCCGAACAGCAATACGACGACGGCGGCGACCACCGAGGCGCTGCACAGGAACGCCCAACCCTCGTGCCTGCGAGTGAAGACCAGTGCGACGGTGGCTAATTGCGCGACTACGGCAACGGCCAACACCAGCCAGGTCCATGCCTTGCCGTGAGCGAGTTGTGTCCATATCCCGAAACTCGCCACGAGTACCGTCGCCGGCAGCGACAGCCAAACAGCGGCCCGCGATGCATCGTCATGTACTGAGCCAGATGTTTTCAGCACGACGAAGATCGCGCCGTAGAGCAGGAACAGTCCGCAGGTGGCCACGCCGCCCAGCAGCGTGTAGGCGTTCAGCACGTCGGTGATGGACAGGTGGACTTGGTGGTCGGCGTCGACCGGAAGGCCGCGGACCAAGATGGCGAAGGCCACCCCCCACAGCACCGCAGGCAACCAGGAACCCACCGCGATACCGAAATCGGCCCAGCCCCGCCACTTTGGGTCGTCGATCTTGCCGCGCCATTCAATCGATACCGCGCGAACGATCATGCCGAACAGGATCGCCAGCAGCGGCAAGTACAGCGACGAAAACACCGTGGCATACATGCCCGGGAAGGCGGCAAACATTGCGCCGCCGGCGGTGAGCAGCCATACCTCGTTGCCGTCCCACACCGGACCGATGGTGTTGAGCACTGCACGGCGGCGCGGTTCCCGGTCGCCGCTGCCCATCCGGGCTATCGGTTCCATCAGCATGCCAACGCCGAAATCGAAGCCCTCGAGGATCAGAAACCCGAGAAACAACACCGCAAGAAGACCGAACCATACGTCGTGCAACGCCACGGAAGGCTCCTCTCTGTCGAACGGCAGTCGTCAATAGGCGAATGACAACGGCGCGACCTCGTCGGCACCCGGCGGTGCCGGCGGAGCAGGCTCCGCGTCGTGTTCTTGCGGCCCTTCAACGACATAGCGCTTCAGCAGCCAGAACCAAATGACCGCCAACACCGCATAGATCAGGGTGAACGTCGCAAGGGAGATGACCACCATCGCGGGCGCATGGTGGGACACGCCGTCGGCAACGACCAGGTGGATTTTCGGGTCGCCAGTGGGGTTGGGTACGACGATCCACGGCTGGCGACCCATCTCGGTGAAGACCCAGCCTGCGCTACAGGCCAGAATTGGGGTGGGCAGCGTCAGCAGCGCCAGGCGGGAGAACCACCGCCCGTTGGGTATACGCCCCCCACGCGTCAGCCATAGCGCGGTAAGCGCGAACAACACCGGGAAAAGCAGGAAGCCGATCATCGCGCGGAAGGACCAGTAGGTGACGAAAAGGTTCGGGCGATAGTCGCCCGCACCGAAACGCTGTTGATCGTCACGCTGAATGTCGCGCACGCCCTGCAGCGTGACGTCGTGGAACCTGCCCTTCGCCAAAAACGGCAAGACGTAAGGGACTTCGATGACGCGGGTGAGGCTGTCGCAGTTGTTCTGCCTGCCAACGGTCAAGATGGAGAACTCGGGATCGGTCTGGGTGTCGCACAACGATTCGGCAGACGCCATCTTCATCGGCTGCTGATGGAACATCAGTTTGCCCTGAGCGTCGCCGCTGAAGAAGATTGCGGCGGTCGCGGCCAGCGCGACCCAACATCCCAGGACGGTGGCTGGACGGTAAATGCTGCGGGCATCGTCGTTCTCGGTCTGGCTGTGGGAGCGAACCATCCACCAAGCACTCACCGCCGCGACGAATGTGCCACCGGTCAGCAACGCGGCGGTGACCGTGTGCCCGAATGCCGCGAGGCCGGTGTTGTTGCTAAACAGCGCCGAGATACTCTCCAGCTCAGCGCGTTTGGTCGTCGGGTTGTAGTGAGCACCGACTGGGTGCTGCATGAAGGAGTTGGCCGCGATGATGAAGAACGCCGACAAATTCACCGCGACGGCCACGATCCAGATACATGCGAGGTGAACCAACCGGGGGAGTCGACTCCAACCGAAGATCCACAAGCCAAGGAAGGTGGATTCGAAGAAGAACGCGGCCAGGCCTTCCATGGCCAGGGGAGCGCCGAACACGTCGCCGACGAAGCGCGAGTACTCACTCCAGTTCATCCCGAACTGGAATTCCTGCACGATCCCGGTCGCGACGCCGATCGCGAAGTTGATCAGAAAGAGCTTTCCGAAGAACTTGGTAAGCCGGTACCAGGCAACGTTGTCGGTGAGCAGCCAGATGGTCTGCATGACGGCGATCAGCGGCGCCAGACCAATCGTGAGCGGTACGAAGATGAAGTGGTAGACGGTGGTAATACCGAACTGCCAACGTGACACGTCGACGACGTTCACTCAAGCACCTCCCGACAACGGGGATCGATACTACGACGCAGTGTAGTAGAAACTCACGATCGTGGCTATGAAGTTGTCTTGTCTACCGGGCTGTCAGACCGCTTCCACCGGTTTTGGTGGTCCGCCCGCCACGGTCTTCTCCAACCTCCTGGAGGCATTGCGGATCCCAACCGCCGACGCGATCTCGAAGGCCCCTATGACGATCAGCCAGATGGCGACGACCAATGTCAGGATCTCAATCGATTCCAGGGGAGACCCGAGCATCACAATGCCGGCCAGCAGGCTGACCAAACCGACAAAGATCTGCCATCCACGACCGGGCAGGTGAGGGTCGCTGATGGCCGAGATCGACGTTGCCACACCACGAAAGATGAAGCCGACACCGATCCAGATGGCTAGTAGGAGAATCGCATAACCCTGACCGAAATGCCGAAAACACAGCACCGCCAAAACTAGTGAAGCGGCACCGCTGATGAACGAGAGCACTCGTCCGCCCGCGGAGACGTGCAGGGTGAACGCGAAGAAGACTTGCGCGGCGCCAGTGACCAATAGGTAGATACCGAAGAGCGCGGCCGCGATGACGATGGAATGTTCCGGCAGAACGTACACCAGGATGCCAAGGGTCAGCGACAAAATCCCGGACAGCAGGGTCGACTTCCACAGATGGGGCAACATCTTTGGTACAGCGGTGGTTTCCATGGCCGAATTTTCCCACAAACCGCCACCGCGGTGGGACATTTGGGGGAGCGGTCAGGCCCCGACCCTCTGCGGCGCCTTGGCTGCGACGTCGTCGGAACCAGTGTCGGGTTTGCGTCCGATGAGATACCAGGTACGCATCGGACCTTTGCCCTTGACTTGGACGACGCCCCGTTCCTGCAGCACGAAGTCGTCCTTCAGCCGGCGATAGACCTCCTCGGGCACTTGGATCCGGCCGATTGAGTCGGTGGTTTCCATCCGGGATGCGACGTTGACCGCGTCGCCCCAGACGTCATAGAAGAACCGACGCGAACCCACGACGCCCGCGACGACGGGTCCGGCGGCAAGCCCGATCCGCAACGGCAGCGCATCTCCGCGGGGATCCTTCAATAGGCCTGCGGCTTCGGCCATGTCGAGGGCAAGGGCTGCCAGTGCCTCGACGTGATCAGCTCGTGGCTGAGGCACCCCGCTGACCACCATGTAAGAGTCGCCGCTGACCTTGATTTTCTCCAGTCCGTGCTTGTCGACCAATGCGTCGAAGTCGCCGTAAAGCCGGTCGAGGAAAAGGATTAGCTGATCCGGTTCCATCTCACTGGCCTGCTCGGTGAAGCCGGCGATGTCGGCGAACAGCACTGAGGCGTCGTCGTATTTATCGGCAATGATGTTGCGCGCCGGGTCTTTTAGCCGGTCGGCGACGCTGGCCGGCAAGATGTTGGCCAGCAGTGCCTCGGATCGTTCGTACTCCAATTCCATAGCCGCTTCGGCGCGAACGATTTCGCGAACTGAGTACCATACGGTCGTTACGACCATGACGCAGGACGAGATCGTGGTGACGACGAAGCTCAACGACAAGGCCCAGACAGGTTGTGCGCCGGTGTCGCGGGGGACCAGGAACTGCAACGTGATCACCATGCCGGCGGCGATGGCAGCCAGAATCGCGGCGAGAAAAATGCGATCGACCCCCAGCTGCAGCACGATGAGGCAGGCCGCGACCAGGAAGTAGAACTGCAGTCCCGAGCCGGTGCCGACGAACCAGCAGATGGTGAAGATCGACACGTAGGCCGTGCCGATGAAAGTCAACGGCGGGAACAGCTCACCGAAGCGGTGCAGCATCGGGACGGTGGCGTAGATCGCGGCGCCGACGATGTTGAGAACGCCGGTCCACCACAGCTGGGGTGATGCGATGACTTCGACCAACCCGAAGCCGGCGCTGACGAACACCGCCATGGACGCGGTGAGGTTCAGGATGCGGCGGCGACGCGCGATGCGATCGGAATACACCTGACTACGGGCACGCGGCTGCGCCCGCACTGCCTCTACGCAGTCTGGTGATCGCCGCGAACCTGCTGGCTGCTGGGCGGCGCACCGCTTAGCCACCACAGAGAAAGCCTAACGGCTGGATGGAACGCCGTGTGGTGCCCTCGGTGAGATTCGACTTAGATTCGCCTCATGGCTGGCCACCACGAACGCCGGCGACCTTGGTGTCGGTCACGCTAAAAGGAAGGGACAGCATCCCGCTTGATGCAGTTCATCCGCGGTTTCTCGGTCAGGATGCAGGAGGGGGAGGCTGGCCGGGCGCGGGAGGTGGGGGCTGATCGCGAGGAATATCGCCGGCGCAACCGCCAGGCGGTGGCGGACCCGGTAGTGGTTCGTCGCCGCCCACACAGTCGTAGTAAAACTGAGGGCCGGCTATATAGCGGGTCATCCATTGGTGCCAATATGAGCCGTCAGAATACTTTTCGCCGTCGCAGACGCCCAATTTGCCGAAACCAAATCGACCACCCGGACAAAAGCCCTTAGTCATGTCCGGCTGGTGCGGGTCTTGCGTGCCGGGCGGGTCTGCGCTTGCAACTGCAGGACTGAGAACGATTGCCGCAGCAGAAGCTATCCCTACAACACGCAGGCCCAGAGACCAGAAGTTCATTTTCTATACCTCGCTGAAGTGTGCGGCGCGATAAAGCCGTGTCGGTGAGGCAGGGGTGGATGGCAGGCACAGTTCGACCAGGCTTCTCGCTTCCACGGACCGGCGCGGCATGTTGAACGTGGAGGCGAGTTTAGATTTGCCAGCTGTCAGAGTGCTGAGAGTCGAATGCGGCTCAACTTAAGGTTTACGTCCGCCTGCTTTGGGGGTTCGACGCCTGCCGGGCAGATCGGCAAACGACGACGGGTCAACGGCGCCAGCCGCATCGCCCGCCGTGGGAGGTTAGAGCCCGATCGACGAGAGCAGGTCGGCGAAGATGGAGGGGTCTATGACGGTGGCGGGGTCCAGGCTCGACGCGAGATCGGCGGCTGACGAGGGGTCGAAACCACCCGTCAGATCGGCGAGGATGCCGGCCCCGTCTGCTTCGAGGAAAGCTCCGAGGAAGTTGAAGTCAGCACCTAGCACCGTGAAGTCCGCTGAAGTAAAGCCGTTGCTGCTGAGATCGCCGGCTTGGTCGGCAGCGACAAAGGCCTGGTCAGCCGACAGAATGTTCTGGGCCGCAGACACCATCTGCTCGTCGACGCCGGCTAACAAAGTCTGGTCGGTCGGGGTCAGCTGGTCTTGCAGCGAGCCCAACTGGGTCAGGAGCGGATCTAGCTGGCTCGCGAGCCCCTCCTGGCTGGAAAGAAGATCCGCCGACCGAGTGCCGAGATCAGCGGTGGAAGCCGTGTCCAACACCGCAGTGCCCTGATTCAGGTCGGTGATCGTTTGGCCGATGACGTCGTCGGGGGTGGCGGCCGCGCTGGAGGCGCTGGTCGCTGCTTCCGTGGCCGCAGTCGCGCTCGCGTCGGTGGTGACGTTGCCGGGAGGAAGGTCCAGGGCCAGCAGGGCCTGGTTGTACAACGCTTCCAGGTCGTTCACGTTGGCGTTGTCGATTGTGTAGTAGTTGGTCAGACCGTTCGTCGTCTCGGTAGCGGTGGCGATCTCGGCCGGCGTCAGACCGAGGTATTCCAGGTGATCGGTGAACATGCCGTAGGTGTTGGCGCCGCCGTCCCAGTTGGTCCAGCCATCTGCCGTGAGCGAGTACACGTCGGTGGGATAGAGGTTGTCGGGGGTCGTGGCACCCAGCACCGGAGTCGTAAGGCCCAGTTGTGCGAAAAGCTCTGTGGCGGACTGCTGCTCGGATTCTGGGAGCGAGTCGATGACCGAGTTCAGAAACCCTCCCTCGGCAGACGCGCTGTCGCCCACCATGACGAAATGCAGGTCGCCCTGAGGTATGCCGAAGTCGGATAACTGCTGCTCAGCCAGCCCTTCCTCGACCGCGCCCTCCGAATAACCGAAGACGTAGAGCGGAGCCGCTGAACTCAAGTCGCCGGCGGTGTAGTCGGCTTCGATCGTTTGGACTAACGCCTGTACTCCGGGTGCAACGTTCTGCACCTCGTTCCCCGCGTCTGGTGTAATGAAAACCGTTGCGGCACCGTTGAACCCGTTCGGTTCCAGGTACAGCGCGTTGGCGACGTCCGCATACTCCTGGTTTTCCGCCGGAATCAGAACCAGAGCGTCGTTGGGGTCAACACCGGCGGCAAGCACATCCGACGGCGTGTCAGCGTGGGCCGTACCCACTCCGATCACCGCGGCGGCGGCAGCCAACCCCGCACCGGCAGTCCATTGGCGGGCACGACAACTGGTGCGACGAGCGCTGGTCATTTGACCCCTGTGAATTGGGCGTGCTTATGCTTTAAAACACGTCGGAGAATTACCCAAGCTTAAGCGAAGGCTGAACGCCATTTAACTTGGACAGGTATGGTCCCAGCAAGTTCCCAGCATAAAAGCATGGATTAAACAGCGAGCTGCAACCTGCACGGGGCCGGCTTAATGCAGCATCACCCGTCTGAATTACTGCAGCCCGCGCCAACGCTTTTTGAACGGTGCGGCTTGATATCGGCGCGCAGCCCACTGCCGCCGCCTGGGTTGGGGTTTTTGCGCAGTGACTTGATCACGTCCAGGGCGTTGCGGTAGGAGGCGTAGCGCTGCCGAAGCTGGTCGTTGAGGCTGGTGACATCGACATACCCGAAGTCGACCAGCAGGATCGTCTCGTCAACGCCGAAGTATTCTGAAATCCGGTGCAGCTCACCGTAACTAGGGAAATCGAGCTTATCTTTCCGCCGGCTGAAGGTGCTCAGGGACACATCGAGTGCGACGGCCATCTCGCTGTCGCGGACTCTCCTACTGAGGAGACGAGACACGCTCTGGCGAGCGGTCCGCCCGTCTCGGTCAAGCATCGGCATGTAGTAAGGCTAATGATGTGGTCGAGCTCTCGCAATGCGAGGCTCAGTTGTGAAAGTTTAATTTCAGACTGCGGAACGAATTTTCATTTCGTGAATAATATTTTCTTCGGGCTTTCCTGACGTTTCACTTTGTTTTCTCAGCTGAGCTTAGGTTATTCTCAGGCGCGAAATCGTTCTCCCCGCGAAGGGTCACCACCGCATTCACTAAGCTCCATCGATTTTGTACCAGCGTGACGGGGAGAATTTCGTGGAGGAATCTGCTGCATTTATCGGCCGGGTCGGCGGATCGGCTGTAGCGCTGGGTGCGGAAGCATGGCTGGCCGCAACGCCGTCAACCGCTGCCGCGGACGCCGGTCGGCAGCGGTGGATCAGTGGTGTCCGACCCGTCGGTGTTACTTGCCCCGGTAACAAGCCGATCCCGGCCACCTCACGGTGATCGGCGCTGACCTAAACCTCACCGGCGCCGGTTTGGATGTTTCCATTGCGAGCTTGCTTGCTGATTTGACGGGTGGTCTTGCCACCTCGTCAGCAGCAGATCTCGCGGCCGGCGTGGACCCAGCGTCGGTCATAGACCCCTCCATCTTCGCCGACGTGCTCTCGTCAATCGGGCTGTAACTCCTAGCGACCACGGAGTAGCTGTACGTCGAAACAGTGAAGGGCGGCCCTCAGCACTCCTCGACGCCCATGTGCGTGTGCCGGTAGGTCGCCATATAGCGCACGATCCCGTCCCCGTTCTCGCGCAGATACCGTTCACGCAGTGCCATCTCCAGCGTTCCCGGCGCGTACCCGTGCTTGACCAGACGCCGCTCCGCGGTCTGGTCGATGTAGGCGACGGAGTACCACAGCGCCAGCAGCAGGCCGAGGATGATTGACGCCCAGGTGAGCACACCGGGCGGCATCACCGCCAAGATCAAAAGCGCGGCCGGCACGACCTGCACCGCGGCGCGCACGACCTGGCGCAACCAGCGTGTGCGGGCAGTGGTGTCGCGCAGCACCCAACCGCGGTAGTCCCGCGGGAGCTTGCCGCCGAAGGTGTACCAGAGCCAGCGCACTGGATCAGGGCGGGCGATAGCGGGTTTGGTGTAAGTGGTCATACCTCATCGTCGGTATTCGGCGTGGCCGTGTCGTCCATGCCAGTACCACACCGCGCTACCTGCTACCTGGCAAGTCCCACCTATCGGCGATCTGCGAATTGCAGAACTCTATCTAGCTGGGTTTTGTTGGTGCCCTCGGTGAGATTCGAACTCACACTGGACGTGTTTTGAAATCGTCTTAGCTGTAAAACCGCAGGTCGCGGCAATTTGGTGTGATTGGTGGCGATTAGTGGTTGGGGGAGCAAACGGCCTGTTCATGCGTGTGTTATCCGCGAGTCACTGGTGGTAAAAGGTGGACGCGGGCTGGTGCCGTGCGGACTGTGTGCGGACTGGCAGAGGGGCCCGACACGACAGCGCATCTCAATCGGTCACGAAAGCAGACTTTGGTTTCAGTGGGTGATCCGTTGTTTCGCCGGCGTTCCCGCAGTTGCGGAGCCCGATTGTTTGGCTAGTTTTTCGATCGCTGTCGCGACGCCGGCACCGTAGGCCGGATCGGCTAACGCACAGTGGCTGATCCAACGCTGCTGAATCTCGGCGGGGACGCCGTTCATACTCCTTGCGGTGTTCTCGAATAGGGCTTGGCGTTGTGCGGTGTTCATGGTGCGGAATAGGTTGCCCGGTTGGGAGTAGTAGTCGTCGTCGTCCTCACGGAAATTCCAGTGGTCGGCGGCGACATCGCCGAGGGGATCTGGCGGTGTGCGGTAGGCCGGTTGTTCCTGCCACTGGCCGTAGCTGTTGGGCTCGTAGTGCAGTGTGCTGCCGTAGTTACCGTCGACGCGCATCGCCCCGTCGCGGTGATAACTGTGCACCGGGCACCGCGGCGCATTCACCGGGATCATTTGGTGATTGACCCCGAGTCGGTAGTACTGCGCGTCGGGATAGGAGAACAGCCGTCCGTGCAGCATCTTGTCGGGGGAAAAGCCGATGCCGGGCACCACCCGTGAAGGGGCGAATGCTGCCTGCTCGACCTCGGCGAAGTAGTTGTCCGGATTGCGGTTGAGCTCCCACTCGCCGACCTCGATCAACGGGTAGTCGCCCTGGGGCCAGATCTTGGTCAGGTTGAACGGGTTGTAGGCCATCGTGGCCGCGTCGGCGTCCGGCATCACCTGGATATAGAACTTCCAGCGGGGAAAGTCGCCGCGTTCGATGGATTCGTAGAGGTCTCGCTGGTTGCTGTCGAGGTCGTGTCCCCGCACGGCGGCGGCCTCGGCGTCGGTGAGGCACTTGATGCCTTGCTGGGTGCGGTGGTGGAATTTCACCCAGTGCCGTTGGCCGTCGGCGTTGATCAGGCTGAACGTGTGGGAACCGTAGCCGTGCATGTGGCGATACGAGGCCGGGATACCGCGCTCGCTCATCGTGATGGTGACCTGATGCAACGATTCCGGTAGCAGGCTCCACCAATCCCAGTTGTTGCGCGGGCTGGCCATATTGGTGCGCGGGTCGCGCTTGACCACATGGTTGAGGTCTGGAAACTTCAGTGGGTCGGCGTGAAAGAACACCGGCGTGTTGTTGCCGACGATGTCCCAGTTACCTTCTTCGGTGTAGAACTTCATGGCGAACCCGCGAATGTCGCGGACCGCATCGGCCGCGCCCCGTTCGCCGGCGACGACCGAGAACCGCACGAACATCTCGGTCTGCTTGCCGACTTCGGAGAACAGCTTTGCGCGGGTGTAGCGGGTGATGTCGTTGCTTACGGTGAACGTGCCATAGGCGCCCGAACCCTTGGCATGCATGCGACGTTCAGGGATGAGTTCGCGGTCAAAGTGCGCCAGCTTTTCTAGGAACCACACGTCCTGCAGCAACTGCGGGCCACGCGGGCCGGCGGTGATCACGTTGTTGTTGTCAACGACGGGCGCACCAGCCGCGGTGGTCAACCTGCCGGCCCTCGCGCCAGCCTCACCGTCGTGATGTTTGTTCAAGCTCATCTGGGTCCTCTCAGACACG